>NZ_AMXB01000006.1:0-159235 GCF_000310125.2 Thauera sp. 27 | reverse complement strand
CGGCGCGCTCGCCAGCCTCGCCGGCCACCGCCGCCAGGCACTGTGGCAGGCGAGTGGCGCGCCGCCGCTACCCGGCCTGCTGGCCGCGGCTCCGGGCGGAGATGCAGCCGCCGAACTCGCCGCCCCGGATGAAGCCGAAGACCTGCTCGCCGACTATGCGCGCCTGGGCTTCACCCTCGGCCGCCACCCCTTGTCCTTCGTTCGCAAGCAGCTCGCCCGGCTGCGCTTTCTCACTGCCGCCGATATCGCAACTGCGCCCGACCGCATGCTGGCCCGCGGCGCGGGCCTGGTCACCTGCCGCCAGCGTCCGGGCACCGCCAAGGGGACGCTGTTCGTCACCCTGGAGGACGAAACCGGGCTCACCAACGTCATCGTACGCCCCGAGTTGTTCGAGTTGCAGCGCCGCATCCTGCTCGGCGCGCAGCTGATGGGCGTGTTCGGCCAGGTCAGCCGCCAGGGACGCGTCGTGCACCTGGTGGCAAGCCGGGTGGTGGACCACTCCGCCCTGCTCGGCACGCTCGCAGCCCGCAGCCGCGACTTTCATTGAGTGCGCCGCAATCAGGACGCCTGCGCCGCCTCGCGCCGCTGGCGCAGCGCCAGCCACACCAGGGCCGCGCCCGTCAGCCCTACCGGGATCAGCGAACCGAGGTTGAGCAGCGCCCAGCCCTGGGTCGTGACCAGGGCGCCCGAGGCGAACGAGGTCAGCGCCATGACTGCGAACACCGCAAAGTTGATCGCCGCCTGTGCCTTGTCCTTCTCTTCCGGCCGGTAGGCCTGCATCGCCAGCGTGGTGCTGCCGGTGAACAGGAAGTTCCAGCCCACGCCGAGCAGGAACAGGCCGATCAGGAACTGGTGCAGGTCCTGCCCCGACAGCGCTACGAAGATGCAGGCGAAGTTGAGCGCAACCCCCACGCCCATGATCTGCAGCACGCCGAAGCGCTTGATGAGGTGCCCGGTGAAGAAACCAGGGGCGAACATGCCGATCACGTGCCACTCCAGCACCAGCGCAGCATCCGAGAACGGCATGCCGCACACGTCCATCGCCAGCGGCGTCGCCGCCATCAGCAGGTTCATCACCCCATAGCCCAGCGCCGCCCCCATCGTAGACACGACGAACACCGGCTGGCGCATGATCTCGGCGAGCGGGCGGCCGCCGTCTGCACCCGCCTTGCGCGCCGGCTCGGGCGGAAACGCGATGCCGCGCATGACCGCCATGGAGACCAGCGCCACCACGGCAAGCGCGAGGTAAGAGCCCAGGAAAGGGGCGCCCATCGACTCGCGGGTGTAGTTGGCCAGGTTGGGGCCGATCACCGCCCCGATCAGGCCGCCCGCCAGCACCAGCGACACCGCCTTCTCGCGGAACGAGGCCGGCGCCAGTTCAGCCGCAGCAAAACGGTAGAGCTGACCGTTCGCGCTGTAGTAGCCCGCCACCAGCGTGCCTGCCACCAGCAGCCAGAAGCTGCCGATCGACAGCGCAAAGGCGCACAGCAGCGCGGTCACGAAGGCCACCGCCAGGCCCAGCTGGAAGGACACCTGCCGCCCCCAGCGCCGCTGGGTACGGGCCACCAGGCCGGTCGACAGCGCGCCGCCAACCACGTAGCCCATGACCGGCAGGGTCGCCATCCAGGCCACCGGCGCCAGCGACAAGCCCACCAGGCCGTTGATGGCGATGAAGACCACGTTGTTGGTCAGGAACAGGCCCTGGGCGATGGCCAGCAGCCAGAGGTTCTTCTTCATGAGCAATTTGTTGTTTTCTGATTGGGGATGGAACTGTATCGCTTAATGCGACGGACGTCGTGCCTCGGCGTGCCAACTCGGCCAGATCTAGACGACCGGTCTAGTAGCACGTATGATCCGCCTCCATGAGTTCGCGCCACACCGATACCCGTCAGCACATCCTCGATACCGGCAACCGCATCATTGCGGCCAAGGGCTTCTCGTGCGTCGGTCTTGCGGAACTGCTGCAGGCCTCGGACGTGCCCAAGGGCTCTTTCTATCACTACTTCAAGTCGAAGGAGGCCTTCGGCCAGGCCTTGCTGCAGGACTACTTCGACAACTACCTGGGCCAACTCGACACCCTGCTCGGCATGCCCGGGCTGGACGGCAAGACGCAGCTCCTGCGCTATTTCGGCCAGTGGCGCAGTACGCAGGGGCAAGAGAACTGCGACGAACAGAAATGTCTCGTGGTCAAGCTCGGCGCCGAGGTGGCGGACCTGTCGGAAGCGATGCGACTCACGCTGCGCGACGGCACCGACCGCATCATCGGCCGCCTCGCTGGCTGCGTGTCGAGCGGCGTCGCCGACGGCTCGCTGCCGGCGCTCGATCCGCTGGCCACGGCTAGCATGCTGTACCAGCTCTGGCTCGGTGCCAGCCTGCTCGCCAAACTGCACCGCGACGAAAGCCCGCTCGAACACGCCTGGGCGGCCACCCAAGACCTGCTCGAGCCCTGATCATTTTCCCCGAACTCTAGACGACCAGTCTAATTCCTACCTCTCAAAGGCCGCACATGAGGCCACACCCAAGGCGGCAACAGGAGCCCACATGCTGAACTTCGACTACTACAACCCTACCCGCATCGTCTTCGGCAAGGACAGCATCGCGCACATCGATGATCTCGTCCCCGCCGACGCCCGCGTGCTGGTGCTGTACGGCGGTGGCAGCGCCGAACGCAACGGCACCCTCGCAGAGGTCGAAGCCGCCCTGGGCGCGCGTACCGTGCAGCGCTTCGGCGGCATCGAACCCAACCCGTCCTACGAAACCCTGATGGCTGCGGTCGAGCAGGTCCGCCGCGACAAGCTGGACTTCCTGCTCGCGGTCGGCGGCGGCTCGGTCATCGACGGCACCAAGTTCGTCGCCGCCGCAGTCAACTACCCGAACGAGCCCTGGGAGATTCTGGAAACGCGCGCCAAGCACCTCACCCAGGCGCTGCCCATGGGCTGCGTGCTGACCCTGCCCGCCACCGGCTCGGAGATGAACTGCTTCTCGGTCGTCACCCGCAAGTCGCTGCAGGCGAAGCTCGGCTTCGGCAGCCCGCTGGTGTTCCCGCGCTTCTCGGTGCTCGACCCGGTCAAGACCTTCACCCTGCCCCCGCGTCAGATCGCCAATGGCGCGGTCGATGCCTTCGTGCATGTGATGGAGCAGTACATGACCTACCCGGTCAACGCCCCTGTGCAGGACCGCTACGCCGAAAGCCTGCTGCAGACGCTGGTCGAAGTCGGCCCGCAGGCACTGGCCACGCCCGAAGACTACGATGTGCGCGCCAACCTGATGTGGGCCGCCACCCAGGCCCTCAACGGCCTGATCGGCGCCGGCGTGCCGCAGGACTGGGCGACCCATATGATCGGCCACGAGATCACCGCGCTGTACGGCCTCGACCACGCTCAGACCCTGGCCGTCGTGCTGCCCAGCCTGCTCCATCTGCGTCGCGAAGCCAAGCGCGCCAAGCTACTGCAGTTTGCAGCGCGCGTGTGGGACATCCACGCCGGCAGCGAGGACGAGCGCATCGACGCCGCCATCGCCCGCACGCGTGCCTTCTTCGAATCGCTCGGCGTCGACACCCGCCTGTCCGCCTACGGCATCGGCGCCGACGCGGTCGACCGCATCGTCGCCCAGCTCGAAGCCCACGGCATGACCGCACTAGGCGAACACCGAGACATCGACCTCGCCGCCAGCCGCCGCATCCTCGAGGCCTGCTTCTAAGCACTGCCCCCAGCCCCATACGACTCACACAAGAACCCCAGGAGAGGATCACGCATGACCGCACTGTTCCAGCCCTTCAGGCTCAAGGACGTCACCCTGCGCAACCGCATCGCCATTCCGCCGATGTGCCAGTACATGGCCACAGACGGCGTCGTCAATGATTGGCATGCGGTGCATTACCCGGCGCTCGCACGCGGCGGCGCCGGTCTCGTCATCGTCGAGGCCACCGCCGTCTCGCCGGAGGGCCGGATAACGCCTGGCTGCCTGGGTCTGTGGAACGACACCCAGGCCGCGGCGCTCGCCCCCATCGCCGCGTCCATCAAGGCGGCCGGCGCCGTAGCCGGCATCCAGATCGGCCACGCCGGCCGCAAGGCCAGCGCCAACCGCCCGTGGGAGGGCGACGACCACATTGCCGAGGGCGACCCGCGCGGCTGGGCGACAATCTCGCCCTCGGCCCTTGCCTTCGGCGCCCACCTGCCGAAGGCGCCCAAGGCGATGACGCTGGACGACATCGCCCGCGTGCGCGCCGACTTTGTCGCTGCCGCCCGCCGCGCACGCGACGCCGGCTTCGAATGGCTGGAACTGCACTTCGCCCACGGCTACCTCGGCCAGAGCTTCTTCTCGGTACATGCCAACCAGCGCGACGACGCCTACGGCGGCAACGCGGTTAACCGCGGCCGCTTCCTGCTCGAGACGCTCGCCGCCGTGCGCGAGGTATGGCCCGAGCACCTGCCGCTCACCGCGCGCTTCGGCGTCATCGAATACGACGACCGCGACGAGGAAACGCTGGCGGAGTCGATCGAGCTCGCACGCAATTTCAGGCAGGGCGGGCTCGACCTGCTGAGCGTCAGCGTCGGCTTCTCGACCCTGCAGGCCAACATCCCCTGGGGCCCGGCCTTCCTCGCCCCCATCGCCGGCCGTGTTCGCGCCGAGGCCGGTCTGCCCGTCGCCGCGGCATGGGGCATCGACGATCCGCAGATCGCCGATGGTACGGTCTCCAGGGGCCAGCTCGACCTCGTCATGGTCGGCCGTGCCCATCTCGCCAATCCGCACTGGCCGATGCAGGCCGCGCGCGCATTGAAGATCGACCGCCCCACCTGGGTGCTGCCTGCACCGTACGCGCATTGGCTGGAGCGTTACGGCACCCGCTGAGCCACGGGATAGCCCACGGTCGGCGGCGAGGCGCTCAGCCGCCGACCGCCAGCGCCAGGCGGCGTACGGCCTCGGCGACGTTGTCCTCATCCAGGTTGCCGTAGCCCAGCACCAGCCCGTTGCAGCGCACGGGTGGCCTGGCGTAGGCGGACAGCGCCCTCACGCCCAGGCCCAGCACGGCGGCGCGTTGCGCCACCGCCACGTCGGCAACAGCGTCGGGCAGGCGCATCACCAGATGCAGCCCGGCTTCTCCTCCGGACAGCTCAACGTCCTGTCCGAAGACTCGCTGCATGGCCGAGCGCAGCGCCGCCTGCCGGCCGTTGTAGCGCGCACGCATGCGGCGCAGGTGGGTTGTATAGTGGCCGCGCTGGATGAAGTCGGCCAGCGCACGCTGCTCGATGCCCTGCCCCGCGCGCGTGGCCAGCGCTGCGGCATGAACGAAGTCGGCCGCGATGGTTTGCGGCAGCACCAGGTAGCCCAGGCGAAGGCCGGGATACAGCGTCTTGCTGAAGGTGCCGGCGTAGACGACCGGTGCATCGGGCTGCAGGCCGAACAGCGCGGGCGGCGCCGGGCCGGCGCGGCGGAACTCGCTGTCGTAGTCGTCCTCGATGATCCACGCCCCGACTTCACGGGCACGCTCGATCAATGCCAGGCGGCGCGACAACGGCATTACGCGGCCGCTGGGATACTGGTGCGAAGGCGTCACCATGATCAGACGCGGCCGATGGCGACCCCAGTCGTCCTCTTCCGGGGCCATTCCCTGTGCATCGACGGGAACGTCATGCACCCGCAGCCCGGCCAGCCCGAAGGCTACGCGGGCAGCGAGATAGCCCGGGTTTTCGGCCCACGCCGTGTCGCCATGATCGGCCAGCAAGCGCGCGCAGAGATCGAGCGCAGCCTGCGTGCCGCTGGTGACGACGATCTGCCCGGCTGCCACGGCCAAGCCTCGTACGCTGGTGAGATGGCCCGCCAGTGCCTCTCGCAGCAGCGCATCACCGCCATGTGCGGCATAGCCCAGCTGGCGCCAGCCGGCATCGCGCCACGCACGCTCCAGGCAGGCGCGCCAGCTGCGGAACGGGAAGGCGCCCAAATCCGGCACTCCGGGCGAGAACGGTAACGCCTCGGCATCACGCGCGGGTTCGCGCCGCACCGCCAGCGCGGCCCGTTCGGCAAGCCCTGGCGCGTTCGTGGCCGCCACTGCAGCCGGTCGCGCCGCGCACGGCGCCGGCAGCGGCGCCACGCGGGTGCCCTGACGGTCCGCGACCAGACAGCCCTCGGCAACCAGCTGCTCGTAGGCAAACAGCACCGTGTTGCGCGCAATACCGAGCGTCGCCGCCAGGCTTCGGCTGGCTGGCAGGCGCGTCCCGGCGGGAAGCCGCCCCGCCAGCACAGCCTCGCGCAAACGCAGATAGAGCATGCGCTGGCGCGGGATGGCCTCGGCGCCCGCGCCACCTCCCTCACCGGGCGTGGTCCCAGGCACGGTCTCGGGCGAGAGCAGGGCCAGCAGCCAGTCGAACTCCATCGTGGCTCCATTGAGAGTGATCGTTGTGGCACCACGCAAGGTACCACCGATACCCTAGGATGGCGCCATCGAAACCACTGCGAGCACCTTGCCATGCCCCAATCCGCCTCAGCTGCCTCCTCAGCCGCCGCCCCATCCTCCCGTACCCGCATCCGCCGCCTGCCCGAGCGCGCGCACTACGATGCGAGCACGGTCGCCGCCATCGTCGACGCGGCAATGATCTGTACCGTCGCCTTCCAGATCGACGGCGTCGTGCATGCGATCCCCACAATCCACTGGCGCGAGGGCGATCATCTCTACATCCACGGCGCCAAGGCCTCGCGCATGCTGAAGGCGCTGACCGCAGGCGAGGCCTGTGTGACGATCGCACTGGCCGACGGGCTGGTACTGGCGCGTTCGGCGATGCATCACTCGATGAACTACCGCTCGGTGGTCATCTATGGCCGTTTCGAACTGGTGACCGACCCCGCACACAAACTCGGCAGCCTGCGCGCCTTCATCGAAGGCTTCTACCCCGGCCGCTGGGACACGCTGCGCCCGATCTCCGACAAGGAACTCAACGCCACCGGCCTGCTGCGGATCGCGCTAGCCGAGGCCTCGGCCAAGGTGCGCGACTGGGGCGTCAAGGACGATGCGGAAGATCTCGACTGGCCGGTGTGGGCAGGCGTGATCCCGCTCCGCACGGCAACTGGCGAGCCGCTGACGGAGGCCGACAGCGTCGGCGAGCGCGTGCCGGCGACCCGCTTCGGCTGAATGCAGGCGCGACGGCGGGGGCCACCAAAGGGACGACGGCCTTGCGGACGGCGCGGGCGGTCGTCGTCATCGCGCTTGGGCTTGGGCATCAGCAGGTTCTTGCCACCCTGCTGTGCGAGCGCGGCATGCGCCGCAAGGGCGGCCTCGAACTGCGCCTCGCTGACGACGACGGCCGCGCTCGCGACAGGTGCCTTGTAGGCAGACAGCCTCTCACGCACGAGAAAGACACGCTCATCGCTCTCCGCCTTCTTTGGCAGACCGGATGCCATCTCCTGAGCGGCCGGCGCAAGGGCGTAGCCGTCGCCCGCAGCCACCAGCAGGCCATGCGTGGAGAGTTGCTCGAATGCACTCACCCATGCCCTGGGTGCAGTCACGGGGCAGCCCATGAACTCGGCGGCAGCCACGATCTCCGCCAGCGCCGCGGGCCGCCTCTTCGAAGCCATGAAGGTGGCCAGCAGCAGCTGGGCGTCGGTATCGTGAATGGGGTACATGCGGAGCCTTGTTTCCGGTTATCGGGGAGTGAGGGGCGCCATGATGCCTGAGGGCGGACGATCGGACACGACCAAGTCAATGCGCACCGACGTCCTTGCCGCCTGATGCCGCCTCGACTTTGCGTCAAAGCGCCGGCTCAGCCGACCTGGCAGGCGAGCCCCTTCAGGTACTCGCCTTCGGGCACGGCCAGCCCGATCGGATGGTCGGGTGCGGCTGCCAGGCGGTAGATGATGCGCGCATCGACACCGGCGTCGTTGGCCGCGCCCGCGACGATCTTCTGGAACAGTTCCTGGCCGATACCGCCCGAGCAGGAATAGGTCATCAGGATGCCGCCCGGGTTGAGCAGTCGGAAACCGAACAGGTTGATGTCCTTGTAGGCACGCGCGGCACGCTCGGCGTGTGCGGCCGAAGGCGCGAACTTGGGCGGATCGAGCACGATCAGGTCGAACCTGCGGCCTTCGTCCTTGAGCGCGCGCAGCGCCTTGAACACGTCGGCCTCGTGCCATTCGGCGCGGCTGGCATCGAGCTGCGGATTGAGCGCGAGGTTGCGTTGCGCCGACGCCAGCGCCGGCCCCGAGGAGTCGATCGACAGCACCGACTTCGCCCCGCCGGCCAGCGCCTGCAGCGAGAAGCCGCCGGTGTAGCAGAAGCAGTTGAGCACCTCGCGCCCGGCCGCGAGCTGGCCGGTCAGCAGGCGGTTGTCGCGCTGGTCCAGATAGAAGCCGGTCTTGTGGCCGCCTTCCACGTCCACCTCCATGCGCACCCCGTTCTCGACGATGGTCAGCCCGCCCGCCGGCAGTTCGCCATGCACGCAGCCGGTACGCGGTTCGAGGCCTTCCAGGCCGCGCACTTCGGAGTCCGAGCGCTCGTAGATCGCCGCGCAGCCGGTGGCCTGCACCAGCCCGGCGACAATGGCCTCGCGCCATTTGTCCGCGCCCGCGCTGGTGAGCTGCAGCACCACGACATTGCCGTAGCGGTCGGCGATCACCCCGGGCAGGCCGTCGGATTCGCCATGGATCAGGCGCACGCCTTCCTGCCCCTTCAGCGCGGGAATCGCGGAGCGGCGCGCGACCGAAGCCGCTACCGCACGCTTGAAGAAGGCATGGTCGATCGCCGCCTCGGCCTCGAAGCTCCACACCCGCGCGCGGATCTGCGATTCGGGCGACCACGCCGCGCGCGCCAGCGCCTTGCCCTCGGCCGTCACCACCGTCACCGTGTCGCCCGGCCGCGCGCGGCCGTCGAGACGGTCGACCGACCCGGCGAAGATCCAGGGGTGGCGGCGGAACAGCGAGCGTTCCTTGCCGGGCTTGAGGATGAGTTGGGCCATGGGGTTCCGGGTGATATCGCGTAAGTCAGGCCGCGGAGTGTACCGGGTCATGCGGCATTGGCCCATAGCGAGCGCACGCTTGAGGCAGCGTCCTGGATTGTTCCGCTATTTCGATATCCCCCATGCGATGGCTATACTCCCCGGCACTTTCACCGTAGGGGAGACCTGACACATGAAGCTCGAAACCATTGCCGTGCATGGCGGCTACTCGCCCGACCCCACCACCAAGGCCGTCGCGGTGCCGATCTACCAGACCACCTCGTACGCCTTCGACGACACCCAGCACGGCGCGGATCTCTTCGACCTCAAGGTGCAGGGCAACATCTACACCCGCATCATGAACCCGACCACCGCGGTGCTCGAACAGCGCGTCGCCGAACTGGAAGGCGGCATCGGCGCGCTGGCCGTGGCCTCGGGCATGTCGGCGATCACCTACGCGATCCAGACCATCGCCGAAGCCGGTGACAACATCGTTTCGGCGTCGACGCTGTACGGCGGCACCTACAACCTGTTCGCCCACACCCTGCCGCAGTTCGGCATCCAGGTGCGTTTCGCCGACTACCGCGACCCGGAGAGCTTCGCTGCGCTGATCGACGAGCGCACCAAGGCGATCTTTTGCGAATCGGTCGGCAACCCGCTGGGCAACGTCACCGACATCGGCCGCCTGGCCGAGATCGCCCACAAGGCCGGCGTGCCGCTGATCGTCGACAACACCGTGCCTTCGCCCTACCTGTGCCGTCCCTTCGAGCACGGCGCCGACATCGTGGTGCACGCGCTCACCAAATACCTCGGCGGCCACGGCAACTCGATCGGCGGCATCATCGTCGATTCGGGCAAGTTCCCGTGGGCAGAGCACAAGGCGCGCTTCAAGCGCCTGAACGAGCCGGACGTGTCCTACCACGGCGTGGTCTACACCGAAGCGCTCGGCGCAGCGGCCTTCATCGGCCGTGCGCGCGTCGTACCGCTGCGCAACACCGGCGCGGCGATCTCGCCGTTCAACAGCTTCCTGATCCTGCAGGGCATCGAAACGCTGGCACTGCGCATGGACCGCATCTGCACCAACACCATCAAGGTGGCCGAGTACCTGAAAAAGCACGCCAAGGTCGACTGGGTGAACTATGCAGGCCTGGCCGACCACGCCGACCACGGCCTGGTGCAGAAATACATGGGTGGCCGCGCCTCGGGCATCCTGTCGTTTGGCGTGAAGGGCGGGCTCGAAGCCGGCGGCCGCTTCCAGGACGCCCTCAAGCTCATCACCCGCCTGGTCAACATCGGCGACGCCAAGTCACTCGCCTGCCACCCCGCCTCGACCACCCACCGCCAGCTGTCGCCGGCGGAACTGGCCAAGGCCGGCGTATCGCCCGACATGGTGCGCCTGTCGATCGGCATCGAGCACATCGACGACATCATCGCCGACCTGGAGCAGGCGCTGGCCGCGGTCTGACCCCACCTGCCGTCGCCAGCGCGACGGCCGCAATCGCTTTCGACGCCACCTCCGGGTGGCGTCTTTCTTGCACACGGGCCCGAATGATCGCAGCGCGCCAGTGGCAAGTCTCCAAAGCCCGCATGGCCTCGACTGCGAGACCATCGTCCAGACCGGGCACTTCACCACCGACATGAGATTGCAGTTGGTCAATGACCGGCAGGAGGACATCCCTCCGCCAGTTGCGCCATCGGCATCATCGGCGACAGTACCTTCCCTATCCCAAACTGATAGCCCAAACCGATAGCCCAAAAGGCTAAACGTTTGCCGGAAAATACCGATAACATCCAGGCAAGGTCTTGTCCCGGGTCCGAGCCGCGTTCCGTAGGAGATTGGCATGCGAAACAATCAGCCTGTCACCAGTATAGAAACCACGGTCCCCGAAGGCCGCTTCATCTACAGCAGGACCGATCTGAGCGGCAAGATCGTTGCCGCGAATGACCTCTTCGTCGAACTGTCCGGCTTCTCGAGGGAAGAACTGCTTGGTGCGCCGCACAATCTTGTGCGACACCCCGACATGCCGACCGACGCCTTCGCAGATTTGTGGAAGGCACTCAAGGCAGGCAAGGCCTGGAGCGGATACGTCAAGAATCGCCGCAAGGACGGTGGATATTACTGGGTACATGCCTTCGCCTCACCGGTAAGAGAGAACGGCAAGGTTGTGGGTTACGAGTCGGTCCGCCGTACGGTACCCGCGCATCTCAAACCCTGGCTCGAGACCAACTACAAGCGCATGCGCGAGGGCAGCGCCCTCACGGTCGACAGCGGCCGCGTCGTGCGTAAAGGCCTGCTTGGGCGATTGAGTGCGACCGCCATGGGAGCCCGGCTCCAGCTGGCCATGGGCTTGCTCGGCATGCTCATCCTGTTCCTGTTCCTGAAAGGGCTCGACAGCGCTTCCGGAGGCCATGGGGCAGATGCCGGGCCGTTGACCACACAGCTCGCGCTTGCCTTTGGGCTTGCGTGCATGGTTCTCGGCTGGCTGTCGTTCGTCTCGATACCCCGAACCTTCCGGGACCTCAGGTCGCTGCACGAAACCATGGAGGCCTCCCAGCGCGACGGCGATCTGCGAAGAGTGGTCTATTGCGAACGCAGAGATGAGATCGGACAGGTGGCGGACGCCTACAACGCCATGATGGCAAACCTGCAGGCAATCCTGATCAACGTGCAGGAGGCCGCGCGTAGCACCCAAGTCCAATCCGGGACTGTCGCTGGCGCAATAGACGAGGTCTCGCGGACTGCAAGTGCAAGCAGCGAGGCGACCGCCTCCACGGCAGCCGCCGTCGAGGAGGTTACTGTAGCCATCAGCACCGTAGCCTCGAACGTTCAGGATGCCGCTGCTGCTGCCCGCAGGAGCGAAGAGGATGCGCAAGCCGGCATCGCAGCGGCCGAGCAGGCAGCAGCTCAAATCAGGCAGCTGGCCGCGAATGTCAAGGAAACCACCAGGACGATGGAGCAGCTCTCGCAATCCTCCACCGAAATCGGAAAGATTGTTGCAGTGATCTCCGAAATTGCCGCGCAGACCAATCTGCTCGCCCTGAATGCCGCAATCGAAGCAGCCAGGGCCGGCGAGTCGGGCCGCGGCTTCGCCGTCGTGGCCGACGAGGTTCGAAAGCTCGCCGAGCGCACCGGGCAGTCCACCACCGAGATCACCGGCATCATTGCCGCGCTGACCGAAGAAACCCGCGCCGCAGTGAGTTCAGTGGAACACGGCGAGGCACAGGTGGAAATCAGCGTGGAGAAGGTACTGTCCACCGCAAGCGCACTGAGCCACATCAAAGGCTCGGCCGAGCAAACACTGGGGCTGATCGGCGAAATCGAGCTCGCCACCCGCGAACAGTCGGCCGCGGCAAACGAGATCGCCCGCAACGTGGAACAGATCGCCTGCCAGGCCGAGGAGAGCGCCGAAGCGGTTACCCACATCGCCCAGTCGTCCGCCCGCCTCGCCGACGTGGCATCCGGACTGAACGAGGCCTTGTCACGCGTGCGCGTTTGACCCCACCGGCCCACATGCACTGCTGCGAGCGGATGAACTCGCAGCGCACCTCGCCACCCCCTTATCAAGGATGCCGGATGCTGGCTCTGCTGCAACGCGTCTCCAAAGCGCGCGTGATCGTCGACGGTGAAACAATCGGCGAGATCGGCCCAGGCCTGCTCACGCTGGTGTGCGCCGAGCGCGGCGACACCCCCGCCGAGGCCGACAAACTGCTCGCCAAGGTGCTGAAGCTGCGCATCTTTTCCGACGCCGCAGGCAAGATGAACCGCTCGGTGCAGGATGTGGAAGGCGGCTTGCTGATCGTCAGCCAGTTCACCCTCGCTGCCGACACCGCGGGCGGCAACCGCCCGAGCTTCACCAACGCCGCCGACCCTCACGCCGGCAAGGCGCTGTACGAACATTTCGTCACCCGGGCGCAGGCGGCGCATCCGGTCGTCCAGACCGGGCGCTTCGCCGCCGACATGAAGGTGGAGCTGGTCAACGACGGGCCGGTGACGATTCCGCTGCGGATTGCGCCGCCCGCCTGATCATCCGGCCCCCATCATCAGACCTTTGCCGTCTTCCAGCGGCCACGGCTGAACAGCCACAGCGTAAACAGCCCGACCGCGGTCTCCGACACGAACACCCCCCAGAACACACCCGAGTGCGCCCACCCCAGGGGCAGTGCTAGCGCCCAGGCGAGCGGGATCTGGATCAGCCAGAAGAACACGAGGTTGATCCAGGTCGGCGTCATCGTGTCGCCCGCACCGTTGAAGGCCTGCACCGACACCATCCACCAGCCATAGACGAAGTAGGAATACGCCAGAATGGCCAGCCATTCGCCACCGATGGCGATGACCTGAGGGTCATCGGAAAACAGTGCGACGAGTTCGTCGTGGAGCAAGAAGAAGGCCACCGACACGGCGAGCGTGAAGGCCATGTTCATCCAGCCGATACGCCACACGGCGGCCTCTGCGCGCTCGGGCTCGCCCGCGCCGAGGTTCTGCCCGACCAGCGTGGCCGCAGCGTTGGACATGCCCCAGGCCGGCATCAGCGTAAACATCATGATGCGTATCGTGATCGTCGCCCCGGCAACCGCTTCGGTCGATACGCTGGCGAGGATGCGCATCAGGAAGATCCACGCCGTCATCGAAACGATCATCTGTCCGATGCCGCCCAGCGAGGTGTGCACGATCTGCATCAGGGTGGCACCATGCCAGCGCAGGCTGGCTCGGCAGATACGCAAGTGTTCGCTGCCGCGCACAAGGATCCACAGCTGCATCAGCACGCCCACGCCACGGCCGATGTTGGTTGCGATCGCCGCGCCCTCGATGCCGAGCGCCGGGATCGGCCCGAGGCCGAAGATCAGGATCGGATCGAGCACGATGTTCAAGGCGTTTGCGACCCACAGCACGCGCATCGCCGCCGCTGCATCGCCCGCACCGCGAAAGATGGCGTTGATGACGAACAACAGCATGATCACCGCGTTGCCGCCGAGCATCCACTGGGTGTAGCGGTAGCCGTGCTCGACGGCCCAGGCGTCCGCCCCCATCAAGCGCAGCAGATCCTGCGCCCAGACGATACCCACCACGGCAAACGGCAGCGACACCAGTACCGCCACCGCGATGGCCTGCACCGCCGACAGTGCGGCCTCGTCGCCCCGATGCTCGCCGACCCGCCGCGCGACGATCGCCGTGACCGCCATCGCCAGCCCCATCGCGATCGAGTAGAGCAGGAACAGATAGGTCTCGGTCAGGCCGACGGCCGCCACCGCCGACGAGCCGAGCTTGGCGACGAAGAAGATGTCGACCACTGCGAAGGTCGACTCGAGCACCAGCTCCAGCATCATCGGCACGGCCAGCAGGAACACCGCGCGCTTGAGCGGAATGCGCGTGTAGTCGGCGTTGGTGCCGCGCAGCGCGGCGCGCAGGTCGGCCCACAGGCTCGTGGGTGCTCCGCCAGGGAGCCTATGCGTTTCAGCCTCCGGAGCCGTCTCGCGCGAGGTCATACCACCGCCCGCTGCAACGCAGGGATCATGTCGGAGCTCCAGGGGTGTGAGGTTTTCAAGGGTTGAGCCACGCCGCGGCACTGCGACTGCGGGCGGCCAGGGTACAGCCGGACTGGCTCGAGGTTCAAGCGCACAGACGTACCGGCGGTGAGCCCGCAACCGGTGCCTCGGGAATGCCCGCAGGGGCATAATAGGCAGCTCCTTCCCCCTGGTGGAGACAGCCCCCCATGAAGCTCTATTTCAAGCCCGGCGCGTGCTCGCTGAGCCCGCACATCGCCCTTGAAGAGTCCGGACTCGACTACGAGACGGAATCGGTCGACCTCAAGACCAAGCGCACGGCACAGAACGAAGATTTCAATGTCATCAACCCGAAGGGCTACGTCCCTGCCCTGCTGCTCGACGACGGCGTGCTGCTGACCGAAGGGCCGGCGATCCTGCAGTACATCGCAGACCAGGCCCCCGGCAGGAAGCTCGCCCCCGCCAACGGCACGATCGCCCGCTATCAGCTGCAGGGCTGGCTCAACTTCATCGCCACCGAGCTGCACAAGTCCTTCAGCCCGTTCTTCAACCCGGCCGCAAAGGACGACTGGAAGGCGCTGGCACGCGCCAACCTCGAACGCCGGCTGGGCTACACCGACGCCCAACTGGCCGGCAAGACGTATCTGATGGGCGATGACTTCAGCGTCGCCGACGCCTATCTGTTCACCGTCCTGAGCTGGGCGCGCTATATCCAGCTCGACCTCGCGCAGTGGCCTCACCTGAGCGCCTTTGTGGCACGTGTATCCGAGCGTCCGGCAGTCCAGGCCGTACTGAAGACCGAAAGCCTCGGCTGAGCCCCTCCACCGCATCCGCCCCCCGCCGCCTTCTCCCTCACCGTGCGGGCGGTGCGGTGCCAAGACAGCGATCCCAGAACAAGGTCAGCGTCCCGAACGCCCGCTCGGCGTCGCACTGATGGTGGTAGGCGTGATGCGCACACAGGCGCGCCAGCCCCGCGCCTGCATCAGCCGGTGCATGCAGCCTCACATGCACGCTCTCCTGCACGACCTGCCCCAACAGTAGCCCCGCGGACACTGGGCCGGCCATCCCGTCCGCCCCGAGCAGCAGCACAGGCACGCCCAGGACCGCCAGCAACAACCCCAGGCTGAAGGCTACCGGCACCCGGATCGGGCCCGATGGGTCGGCGTGGTGGGCCAGATGCCAGGTGCGAAAGGGCTCGATGCGATGCAGCACGAAACGGTGCAGGACATACTCGAGCAGGGTCCAGCCAGCCAGGCCGGCGAGCGCGCCGACAAGGGCTGGCCAGCGCCAGAGCGACACAGGCCACCACACCACGAGCCCAGCAAGACCCAGCAACGGGAATGCAAGTGAGACGGGATAGGGCCATTCGAAGCGCGTGATGTGGCGCATCGGCAGCAAGGCCTCCACTTGAGAAGGACGAGGTTGGATCGCACTCCTTTCTTTATAGACTGCAGCGCTTGACTATATCGCACCATTTTCGTACTCTTTAAACACAGACCCCGGAACCCACAGACATGTTGCGCATCAGCAAGCTCACCGACTACGGCACGCTCATCCTCACCCACATGGCCCGCGACCCCACCAGGGTGTTCAGCGCCGCGGGGCTGGCCGACGCGCTTGGGCTGGGAGTGCCGACGGTCAGCAAGGTGCTCAAGACGCTTGGACGCGGTGCACTTGTCACCAGCCAGCGCGGCGCGCAGGGCGGCTACAGCCTGGCGCGCCCGCCGCAGCAGATCAGCGTCGCCGAAATCATCGACGCACTCGAGGAGCACCCTTTCGGGCTCACCGAGTGCAGTGCGAGCAGCGGCCTGTGCAATATGGAAGACGGTTGCCGCATCCGTGACAACTGGCTTCGCATCAACAAGGTGGTGCGCCACGCACTCCAGGACGTCAGCGTCGCCGACATGATCCAGCCGCAGGGCTGCGGCAAGGGTCCGGACGAACACCTCATCCTCGGCCCGCACGCAGTAGCCACCGACAAGGAGAAGCGAGCATGAACGCCCCCACGAGAAATGAAGCACTCGGTGCCTTTCTGGAGCAGGACTACGTTGCCGGCTTCGAAACCCGGCTCGAGACCGACACCGTGCCCAAGGGGCTGTCCGAAGACGTCATCCGCACGATCTCGGCGCGCAAGGGCGAGCCGGAATGGCTGCTCGACTGGCGGCTCGAGGCCTATCGCCACTGGCTGACGATGACGCCGCCGCTCTGGGCCGCGGTGCAGTTTCCGCCGGTCGACTTCCAGGACATCGTCTATTACTCGGCACCCAAGTCGAAGAAGGACGGCCCCAAGAGCCTGGACGAGGTCGATCCGGAACTGCTGCGCACCTTCGAGAAGCTCGGCGTGCCGCTGCACGAACGCGCACGCCTGGCTGGCGTGGCGGTGGATGCGGTGTTCGACTCGGTGAGCGTGGCCACCACCTTCAAGAAGGAGCTGGGTGAGCACGGCATCGTGTTCTGTTCGTTCTCCGAGGCGGTGAAGGAGCACCCGGCGCTGGTGCGCCAGTACCTCGGCACGGTGGTGCCGCCGGGCGACAACTTCTACGCTGCGCTCAACTCCGCAGTGTTCTCCGACGGCTCCTTCGTCTTCATCCCCAAGGGCGTGAAATGCCCGATGGAGCTGTCGACCTACTTCCGCATCAACGCCCGCGATACCGGCCAGTTCGAGCGCACGCTGATCATCGCCGAGGAAGGCGCCTCGGTCAGTTATCTCGAAGGCTGTACCGCGCCGATGCGCGACGAGAACCAGCTCCACGCCGCGGTGGTGGAGCTGATCGCGCTCGACGACGCCAAGATAAAGTATTCCACCGTGCAGAACTGGTACCCGGGCGACAAGGACGGCAAGGGCGGCATCTACAACTTCGTCACCAAGCGCGGCGACTGTCGCGGCGCGCGCTCGCACATCTCCTGGACGCAGGTCGAGACCGGCTCGGCGATCACCTGGAAGTACCCGAGCGTGATCCTGCGCGGCGACGACTCGGTGGGCGACTTCCACTCGGTGGCGCTGACCAACAACCTGCAGCAGGCCGACACCGGCACCAAGATGATCCACATGGGGCGCAACACCCGCAGCACCATTCTCAGCAAGGGCATCTCGGCCGGGCGCGGCAGCAACACTTTCCGCGGCCTGGTACGCGTCACGCCCAAGGCGGAAGGTGCGCGCAACTACACGCAATGCGACTCGCTGCTGATCGGCGATCGCTGCGCGGCGCACACCTTCCCCACCATCGAGGTACGCCACCCCACAGCGCATGTCGAGCACGAGGCCACCACCTCGCGCATCGGCGAGGACCAGCTCTTTTATGCGATGCAGCGCGGCATCAGTGCAGAGGACGCTGTGTCGATGATCGTCAATGGCTTCTGCCGCGAGGTGTTCAAGGAACTGCCGATGGAATTCGCGGTGGAAGCGCAGAAATTGCTGGGCGTGAGCCTCGAAGGCAGCGTCGGCTAAACCGAAATGGGATAGATCGGCCCCGCAGGTCCTCGTAGGAGCGGCGCCAGCCGCGAGGGGTTCAAGGCGACGCGGCGCAGCCTATCCGCGGGAAAGGCTCGCGGCTGGCGCCGCTCCTACGGCGGAGCCGGTAGCCGCACGCTTGTCGTGCAGGGGCCTCAGGCGAGATATGGAATTGAAATCGGGAGAGAAAACATGCTGAAGATCAACAACCTGCACGCGGCAGTCGACGGCAAGGCCATCCTCAAGGGTCTGAACCTGGAGGTGGGCAGCGGCGAGGTGCACGCCATCATGGGCCCCAACGGCTCGGGCAAGAGCACGCTGGCCCAGGTGCTCGCCGGGCGCGACAGTTTCACCGTCACCGACGGCAGCGTGGACTGGGACGGCACCGACCTGCTCGCCCTGCCTGCCGAGGAACGCGCGCGCGCCGGGCTCTTCCTCGCCTTCCAGTACCCGGTCGAGATCCCCGGCGTGTCCAACGCCTACTTCCTCAAGGCTGCGGTCAACGCGGTGCGCCGCCACCGCGGCCTGCCCGAGTACGACGCGATGGACTTCCTCGCGCGGGTGAAGGCCGAGATGAAGGCGGTCGGCATGAAGGAGGAATTCCTCTACCGCTCGGTCAACGAGGGCTTCTCCGGCGGCGAAAAGAAGCGCAACGAAGTCCTGCAGATGGCGTTGCTGGAACCCCGGCTCGCAGTGCTGGACGAGACCGACTCGGGCCTGGACATCGACGCGCTCAAGATCGTCGCCGAGGGCGTCAATCGTCTGCGCTCGCCCGAGCGCTCGATGATCGTCATCACCCATTACCAGCGCCTGCTCGACTACATCGTGCCCGACAAGGTGCACGTGCTGTCGCAGGGCCGCATCGTGCGCTCGGGCGGTCGCGAACTGGCGCTGGAGCTGGAAGCGCACGGCTACGGCTGGATCGACGCCGACGGCAAGGCCGCCGCGGCTGCATCAGGAGCACGGTCATGAGCACGATCGACGCCTGGGTCGCCCGCCAGCGCGAGCGCGCCAGCCAGCTGCCCGGCGCTGCCCTGCCCTGGCTGGCGCGTCGCCGCGCCGACGCGATCGCGCGCTTCGCCGATCTCGGCTGGCCGACGAGCCGGCTGGAAGGCTGGCGCCACACCTCGCTCGCGTTCCTCGATCAGCAGGCGCTGGCGGCGCCGGAGTTTGCCCCCCACCCTGCGTTCGCACTGGCCACGCTGCGCGCGGCCTTCGATGAGGGCGACCACTGGCTGGTGTTCGTAGACGGACGGTTCGCGCCAGCCCTGTCGGTTACCGGCATGCTGCCGGCCGGCGTGAAGGCAGGCGCACTGTCGGAGGCGCTGAACAGCGCCCCCGATGCGGCCGAGGCCGCCTTCGGCAGCGCTGACGACAGCGCCAGCCCCTACGCACTGAACCTGGCGCTATGCAGCGACGGCGCCTTCGTGCATCTGGCGCGCGGCACCGCGCTCGAGCAACCGCTGCACCTGGTGTTCATCGGCGCCACCGGCGCGGCCGACACCCACCTGCGCAACCTGATCGTGGCCGATGCCAATTCAGAGGCAACGGTTGTCGAGCACCATGTCGGCGGCGGCGCCACGCTCGGCACCATCGTCACCCGGGTGCAGGCGGCGCAGGACGCCCGCATCACCCACGTGAAACTGCAGCAGCAGGACGCGCAAGCCATCCATCTCGCGCAGATCGAAGCCGAACAGGCACGCGGCGCCTACTTCGCCTCGCACTCGCTGTCCTTCGGCGCCCGCCTGGCGCGCAACGACATCCGCACCCGCTTCGCCGGCGAAGGCTGCGAGACACTGTTCAACGGCCTGTATCACGTCGATGGCAGGCGCCATGTCGACCATCACACGCTCATCGAGCATGCCAGGCCGCTGGGTACCAGCCGCGAGTACTACCGTGGCCTGGTCGACGGCAACGCGCGCGGTGTGTTCGCCGGACGCATCATCGTCGCCCAGGACGCACAGCGTACCGATGCCATACAGCGCTGCGACAACCTGCTGCTGTCCAGGCTGGCCGAGGCCGACGCCCGCCCGGAGCTCGAGATCTATGCGGACGACGTCAAATGCGCCCACGGCGCCACTGTCGGCCAGATCGACGAGGACGCCCTCTTCTACCTGCGCGCGCGCGGCATCGACACCGACCATGCGCGCCAACTGTTGACCTATGCCTTTGCCGCCGAGGTCATCGAACGCATCGCCCACGCCGCCGTGCGCAAGCGCGGCCGTGGCCTGCTGCTGTCGAGCCTGCCGGGCGGCGCACGGATGGAGGCCCTGCAGTGAGTATGCACACCCTTCAAAGCGCACCGGCCACCCGCCCTGCCCTGCTGCAGCGCGCGGCCGACTTTCCGATCCTGTCGCGGCCGGTGCACGGCAAGCGCCTGGCCTACCTGGACAACGGCGCAACCACGCAGAAGCCCGATGCCGTGATCGAGGCCGAGCGCGGCTTCTACCGCCACTCGAACGCCAACATCCACCGCGGCGTGCATTGGCTGTCCCAGCATGCGACCGAGCTCTACGACGCTGCGCGAACGAGCGTGCAAGGGCTGCTCAATGCCGCCAGCGCAGAAGAGATCGTGTTCACCCGCGGCACCACAGAGGCGATCAACCTCGTCGCACAGAGCTGGGGGCGGCCACGTCTCACGGTGGGCGACGAGATCCTGGTGACCCACATGGAGCACCACTCCAACATCGTGCCCTGGCAGCTCCTGTGCGAGCAGACCGGCGCGGTGCTCAAGGTCGTGCCGGTGGAGATCAATGGCGAGCTCGACATGCTCGCCTTCGATGGCCTGCTCGGCGAGCGTACCCGCCTGGTCGCGATCACCCATGTGTCGAACGCGCTCGGCACGGTGCTGCCGGTCGCCGAGCTGACCGCCAAGGCGCACGCCGCAGGGGCTGTCGTCCTGGTAGACGGTGCGCAGGCCGTCGCCCACACGACGGTCGACGTGCAAGCCATCGGCTGTGACTTCTACGCCTTCTCCGGGCACAAGCTCTACGGCCCGACCGGCATCGGCGCCCTCTACGGCCGTCGCGCGCTGCTCGACGCCATGCCGCCCTGGCAAGGCGGCGGCGACATGATCCGCACCGTCGCCTTCGAGCACACCACCTTTGCGCCCTCGCCACAACGCTTCGAGGCCGGCACCCCGAACATCGCCGGTGCGGTCGGCCTCGGCGCGGCGATCGAATACGTCCGCGGCATCGGGCTCGAACGCATCGCAGCCCACGAGCACGCCTTGCTCGAACAAGCCACCGCCGCGCTCGCCGACATCCGCGGGCTGCGCCTCGTCGGCACGGCGGCCAACAAGGCGGGCATCCTGTCCTTCCTGGTCGATGGCATCCACCCGCACGACCTCGGCACCATCCTGGACAGCGAAGGCGTGGCGATCCGCGCGGGCCACCACTGTGCGATGCCGCTGATGACACGCCTGGGGATCCCCGGCACTGCGCGCGCCTCATTCGCCCTCTACAACAGCCCGGCCGACATCGACGCGCTCGTCGCCGCCATCCACAAGGCGCAACGCATGTTCGGCACCAGGGGCGCGTGATGAACGACAAGGACGACATGCTGCGCGAGCTCTACCAGGAGGTGATCTTCGATCACAACCGCAGCCCGCGCAATTACCGCCCCATGCCCGGCGCCAACCGCCACGCCGACGGCCACAACCCCCTGTGCGGAGATCAGCTCACGGTCTACCTGCAGGTATCCGATGGCATCGTTCATGACGCCAGCTTCGTCGGCCACGGCTGCGCCATCTCCACCGCCTCGGCGTCGCTGATGACCGAGGCGATCAAGGGCCGCCCGCTTGCCGAGGTGGAAGCGCTGTTTCGCGACTTCCACGCCCTGCTCACCGCAGCGCGCGACGAGCCCGGCCCGCAGCGCGATTTCGGCAAGCTCGCCGCACTCGCCGGTGTGCGCGAGTTTCCGGCGCGGGTCAAGTGCGCCACCCTGGCCTGGCACACGCTGCACAACGCCTTGACCGGTGAGGCATCCACGGCACATACCGAATGAACCAAGGCCGCCAACCGATGAGGCGGCACAGGAGCAGATCATGGGCGAACGCTACGGCGAAACCGACACCCGCATCCTGCAGCGCGACTGCGCGGCGGTGAGCGTGCCCTGGGGCCAGCCCCAGACGCTGGAGGAAGGCAGCTACGCGCTGGTCACCCAGCGCCTGGGCGGCTCGATCACGGTCATGAGCGGAGGCAACCTCTACCGTATCGATGAGCGCAACGCCGACGCGCTCGGCCTCGAGCCGCAGTTGCCCCCGCCACCCCCGCCCGCTGCCGACGGCGCACTCGACGCTGCAGGCATCGAACGCGCGGCGTGGGAACAGCTCGGCACCTGCTACGACCCCGAGATACCGATCGACATCGTCAATCTCGGCCTGGTCTACGCATGCACGGCCGAAGCGCTGGCAGATGGGCGCTTCCGCCTTGCCGTCAACATGACCCTCACCGCGCCAGGCTGCGGCATGGGCACGCTGATCGCGGACGAAGCGCGCGACAAGCTGCTGACCATCCCCGGCGTTGCGGAGGCGACGGTGAGCCTGGTGTGGGATCCGCCCTGGAGCCGGGAAATGATGAGCGAGGCGGCACGCCTGGAAATGGGGATGCTGTAGGTGGCGAGGCAAGGCCTCCGAATGCGCCAGTCCCTGTCCCTCGTTGCACGGGCGCGCACTTCTTGCGCTGGCTCAAATCGCCTGCCGGAACACGCCTGATAAGCTGTCGCCGCTACGTTTCGACCCCATCAACCCGTCCCCCCGGAGACCGGCCATGCGCCCAGTCCTGCTCCTGATTGCCACCCTGTCCAGCACCGCAGCCCTCGCGGCAACCCCGATCGACGCCCCTGCACGCCTGCCGGGCTTGTGGCTGATCAACACGGCGCCGGCCACGGAGGCGGCCGGGGTCGCCAGCTTCCATGTCTGCCTGGGCTCGACGCCCGCGCCGATCCTGCGCCGCCCGGGGCACGAAGAGCCGGCCTGCAGCGGCGAATCGTGGTCGAAGGACGCGCACTACCGCTACTACCGCGCCGAATGCACGGTGCGGGGGAGCCAGGCCCGGATCGAGGCGCGCTTCACCGGCGACTTCGAGTACAACTACCACGGCGAACTCACCGCCACCTACTCCCCGCCGCTCGACGGTGTCGAGCTGGCGCGCTTCGAGATGGACGGACGCCGCCTGTCGCCGTGCAAGGCGGAACATCCGGTCGGCAAGATGCTCATTCAGGGCAAGGACGGCGTCGGCAACCTCAACCTCGGCGAGCCCGTCGTGAAGCTGCGCTGAGCGCCACCACTGCAGCCCGTTCAGCGCAGCGAGAACTGCACCTGGCCGCCCTCGGCCACGGGCTCGACCTTGGGCTCGAGCACGAAGATGCGCTCGCCCGGGATGCCCCCCTGCGCAATCATCCACTCGCGTACAGCCTGTGCGCGCCGTTGGGCAAGTGCGCGCAACTCCGCCTCCGACGCGCTCACGCTGGCGCGCAGCAGCGCCTCCATGTCGGCGGCGGGGAGATCCTTCACCAGGCCGACGAGGTTGCGCGGCTTCTTGATGTCGGCCGCCTTGTAGGCTTTCTCGAGCAAGGCCGGATACTCGTCTGCGCCAACCTCGATGTCGTCGAGAGACGGCGCCTCCTCGCCACGTGCGATCAGCGCTTTGAGCTTCTGCGCCCGCAGTGCATTGTCCAACCCGGCCTGGCGCAGGCCGTCGAGGTCGGAGGCGGGGTCGGCACGGCCAATCACGTCGAGCCGCAGCGCAGGACGTTCGGCCAAGGCCTGCGCCAGCTTGGCGAGCTTGTCCTGCTGGGCCTCATCCAGCCGACCGCTACCGGGCGCGAGCTCGAGATGCGACAACTCCTCGCCACCGCCGAACGCCGCGCCGAGCAGGGTGAAGGGCGAGGTGATGGCCTTGCCGATCAGGTTGAAGAACATCTTCACGACCAGGCCGAACACGCTGAACTCGGGATCATCCAGGGTGCCGCTCACCGGCAGGTGCAGATCGATCTCGCCACGGCTGTTCTTGAGCAGCGACACGGCGAGCTGGACCGGCAGGTTGACCGCATCCGGGCTGTCGACCTTGTCGCCGAAGGTGAGCTGGTCGAGAAAGATCTGGTTGGTGGCGGTGAGCCTGCGGTCCTCGATCTTGTAGTTGAGCTCGGCGGACAGCTTGCCACGTGCGATACCGTAGCCAACATACTTGCCCGAGTAGCTGGACAGGCCGGTGAGCTCGAAGTCCTTGACCTTGGCGACGATGTCGAGATGGGCGTCCTGGCGGAACGGGTTGAGCTCGCCGCTGATGGACAGCGGCGCGGTCTTGTCCACCTCTCCGCTCAGTTCGACCCGGGCAATGGTGTCCGACGAGGTCGACAGGCCGACGATCTCGCCGGCAAGGCCGGTCAGGTTGGCGTCGTAGTTCGGCCGTATGAAGCGGTCGCTGAACGCGACATTGCCACGCTTGATCTCGATGCGGTCGATACGCACGGGCGGCGGAGGCGGCCCGTCTGCCGCCACCGCATCCGGGCCCTGCACTGGCGACGCGGCAGCTGAGCTCCCCCCAGTGCTGGAGGTCGGTGGCGCGGACTGCGTGGCTGCCGTTTGCGACCCGCCCCCACCGATCTCGCGCAGGTTCAGGCGCCCCTCCTCGTCGAGGATGAGCCGGGTATGGAAGTCGTCGATCGCCACGCGCCGGATGGCCAGTGAGAAGGGCTCGAGGCGGGCATCGATGCCGCCGACGCGCAGGGTGCGCCAGCGCACGAAGTCGGTCGCGTTGAGGCGGTCGACCGAGGCAAAGTTGGCCACCCCGAGGTCACCGCGAAAGCTCGCCAGCAACTGTCCCCGCCGCCCGGTCTGCAGGTTGAGCCGGCCCTGCGTGGTGAGATTTCCGCGCGAGATCGCGATCTTGGTCTGCTCGAGCACATAGGGCTGCAGGGGCATGAGGTCGACGCTGCGCAGGTCGAGCCGGAGTTCGGCCTTCAGCGGCGTCAGCGAGAGCGGCCCCGAAACCGCCACCCGGCCACGCTTGTTGAGCCGCGAGTCGAGCTTGAACTGGCTGGTGTTCCCTTTTGCACTCGAAAAGCCCTCGAGCTCGAAATCGATGTCGTCGATCGTGGTAACCACCGGGCGCCCCACGCTACGATCCTCCAGGCGCAGCGACGCTGCCTTGAGCGCGAGCTTGTCGAGCTCCACCACCCAATCGGGCTGAGGCGGCGGCTGGGGCTGCTTCCGTCTGCCTGCAGCGGCGCGGGGCTCGGGAGCCGGGCCCGACAGCGCCCGCACCAGATCGAGATCACCGTTGCGCAGTCGCACTGCGGCCACTGCCGCCCCCTTGACGTCCAGCGCCCCCAGCCGCAGCCTGCGCCCCTCGAGGTCGAGCACCGCTTCGCTCAGGTCGAGTTCAGGCACCCGAACTGCTGGCTCCTTGGCGCCCTTCAGGGCAAACGCAAATTCGCGCAATGCAAGCGTACCGAGGCTCAGTTCCACCTTCGGCTGCCCATCCTCACCCAGCACGACGCGGTAGTTCGCCGCCCCCGACAGCGTCCCCGCACGCAACTCGCCACCCGGCAGCGCAGCCGCCAGGTAAGGTGCATAGCGGGCGAGCTGCAACGCATCGAATCGAGTCTGCCCGGCAAACTCGAAGGGCTGGAGCCGCAGCCGGTCTTCGTGCACGAACTGCTCACCCGCGTCAGTGCGATAGTCGAGCCGCAGCTCGGCGGGCAGATCGCCACTGCTGGCAAGGTCGCGCATGTCGAGGTTGATGGCTTCGATGCGCATGCGGAACGGGCCACCCACGCCTTGGTCCTCGAAGCGGATCACGCCATCGCGAACGCGCGCCAGCGCAAGCAGGAAATCCACCGCCGGTGCCGGAGATGCGGCAGCGGGTGCAGGCTGGCCACCGCCCTCCGCCGGCACGGCTGCCGCGCCACTAGTCGTCGCCCCGTGCGCGGGCGGCATCAACGCAGCGAGGTTGAGGCTGCCATCGGCTCGCCGGATGACATCCACCTCGGGTTGTGCAAGCCGCAGCCGGGTGAACTGCCAACGGCCGATCAGCGGCTGCACATCGGCGAACTCGAGCTCAGCCTCGGCCACCTTGGCAAGCGGAGCGCCATCGCGATCCTGCAGCACGACCTGTTCGAGCTTGAGCGGCCCACGCAGCGCCAGCTCAGGGGCTGCCCCCGCTGGCTGGCGGAAGGAGATCTCGACATTGGTCGTGAGCAGTGCAGACGGCAGGCGCACCCCCACTTCCGCCGGCAGGTAGGCGAGCCAGGGCGCGAGGTCGAACTGCTGCAGCACCACATCCAGAATCGTCTCGTACGAATCCGCGAAAGGCTTGGTGCGCGCACTGAGCAGGAGGGGATCACCGTTGAGCTTGGCCGACAGCGAGGGTTGTACGAACACATCGACACGCACCGGCAGGTTGGAGAGGAATGGCACACCCAGTCCGATCTCGCTCAGCTCGTGCGTGAGTCCGCGCGCCTTGTCGTCCACCGTGAGCAGCCCGCCCGCGATGCGGATGTTGCCCACCGAGAACAGCATCGGGCCGGCATCGCCCTTGTCCTCACCGCCAAGCGCAGCCAAGCGCTCGATGACGTCGGCCCAGTTGTGTCCGCCCTGCTCATCGACCGCCACGCGCAGTCTCGGCCCGATCAGGGCCAGTTCATGCAGTACGACCCCGCCCCGAACGAGCGACTCCAGCTCGAGATTCACACGCAGGGTCTCGAACGCCAGCGCATCGGCGCTGCCATCGGCCTCCTTGACACTGAAGCCACCGACCTCGGCCGTGAGGCGGAAGGGATTGATCAGCACACGCTCGACACGGACCTCGCGGCCGAGCTTTTCGCTAAGGATCGTCTCCGCCTGCTGGCGCGCCAGCGGCGGCACGACCAGGTAAAGCAGCGCGGCGAGTGCGAGCAGGCCGCCGCCGAGCCACAGCGCCCGACGAGGCCGGCGACCGCTGAGAGAGGCCGGATTCGGGTCGGTCGTGGGATCGGGCATGTGTGTACTCCTCTGGGTCCTGAATTTGTTGGATGACTTCAGAAGCTTGAAGCATGCAGGTCATGCTGATGACCGGCCAAGGCCGCTCCTGATTGCCGCACTGCGGAACAAGGCGTATTCTGCGCCGCTTTGCAGCCACAGGTAAGGCCGTGAAGCACGCCAGCAAGCCATTTCCGCAATCCGGCCGGCGCAGTTTCGACGTCATCGTCATTGGTGCGGGTGCTGCAGGCATGATGTGTGCAGCGACTGCCGGCCTGCGTGGCCGCAGCGTGCTGCTGGTTGATCACGCGACCCGGCTCGCCGAGAAGATCCGTATCTCCGGGGGTGGGCGCTGCAACTTCACCAACCGCCGTGTCAGTGCCGACAATTACCTGAGCCGCAACCCGCATTTCTCGCGCTCGGCGCTGTCGCGCTATGGTGCGCGCGACTTCGTCGAACTCGTCGAGCACCATGGCATCGCCTATCACGAGCGCGACTGGGGCCAGCTGTTCTGCGACGACTCTGCACAGGACATCATCGACATGCTGCGCGCGCGCTGCGATGACGGCGGCGTCGAGTGGGCCATGCCCGCCACGGTAGAAGGCGTCGCACGCAGCGGCGACGAAGCGGAGCGCTTTGTCGTCGCCACCACGCAGGGCAGCTTCTCCGCCCACAGCCTGGTCATCGCGAGCGGCGGCCTGGCCATCCCCAAGATCGGCGCCACCCCCTTCGGCTACCGTGTGGCCGAGCAGTTCGGCCTGCCGGTGGTGGCGCCCCGCCCTGCCCTCGTGCCGCTGACCCTGCCGCCGGAAACGCTCGCACTGCTCGCACCGCTTGCGGGGATCTCACTCGAGGTGGAGGCCCAGTGCCGCGGCCCGGTGTTCCGCGAGGCCGC
The DNA here is from genome assembly GCF_000310125.2 of Thauera sp. 27. Taxonomy (NCBI): domain Bacteria; kingdom Pseudomonadati; phylum Pseudomonadota; class Betaproteobacteria; order Rhodocyclales; family Zoogloeaceae; genus Thauera; species Thauera sp. 27. The sequence continues at coordinate 131,501 of NZ_AMXB01000006.1, read as the reverse complement.
CCTTGTCACCCATCGTGGCCTGTCCGGCCCGTCGATACTGCAGGTGTCGAGCTACTGGCAGCAACAGGCCTACGATGCCGGTGACTGGGCCCCGGTCAGCCTGGACCTGCTGCCCGGCATCGACGCCGAAGACTGGCTGCTGGCACACGCCCAGGACAAGACGCTGCTCGCCAACCTGCTCGCCGAACGCCTGCCGCGGCGTTTCGCCCACGCCTGGTGCGAACTGCATGACTGGCAGCGCCCGCTCAACCAGTACCGCCACGCCGAGCTGCGCACGATCGCCGCCGCCTTGTCGGGCTGGCAGCTGACGCCCTCGGGCACCCAGGGCTACGCCAAGGCCGAGGTCACGCTGGGCGGGGTCGATACCCGCGCACTGTCGTCAAAGACGCTGGAGGCGCGCCAGGTACCTGGCCTGTACTTCATCGGCGAGGTTGTCGACGTCACCGGGCACCTGGGCGGCTACAACTTCCAGTGGGCGTGGTCCTCGGGCGTGGCCTGCGGGCTAGCCGCCTGAGACCACGCGCACGACTCAGGCCGCAGGGCGCCCGCCCTTGCGCAGCAGGGGCAGGAAGGCCACCGCCTGCAGCGCGATCAGCCCTGCAAAGCTGACCCACAGCGCCGCCTCGATCGAGTGCCCACTGGCCTGCAACAGGTCGAGTGCCCCGCCCAGCCCCCACTGCACGGCAAAGGCACCGGCAAAGGCCATCAGGTTGATCGCCGTGCTCACGCGGCCGAACAGCGCGGGCTGGAAGTCCCTCGACGCCGCAAGATAGGTCTGCGAGTTCACCGCGGAGAACATGCCGTAGGCGAACCAGAGCACTGCCGGCGGCGCGACCGACCACAGGATCGCGCACTGGATCAGCACCAACAGCGCATAACCCCAGCGCAGCAAGGCCATGGGCCCGACACCGAGGCGTGCGAGGCGCACGCCCAGGAAACCGATCGACAACTGTCCGACCAGACTGCCGAGGTTGAGCACGACCAGCATGCGCGCCGCCCCTGCAAGGTCGAAGCCATTGACGTTCATCAGCCAGGGCACGGCCCACAGGCTCTGCATCGCCATGAAGCCGCCCACGAAGAAGGCCGAAGATGCGGCATAGCGCAAGAACGCGGGAGAGACGTAGATCCCCGCGACCACGCGCAGGCCGTCGCCCAGGCTGCCCCGCGGACCGCTCGAGCGCGCATCGGGCAGCGAGCGGTGGATGGTCAGTGCGGCCACCACTGCAAGTGCAGCGACCACCCAGAACGCGCCGCGCCAGCCCAGGATCGGCAGCACGGCCTCGAGCGGTGCGCTCGCCACCAGCGCGCCCATCGCGCCGGAAGCCATGATGAATCCGGTCATCGAGCTCTGGCGCTCGGGTGGGTACCACAGCGCAAAACCCTTGAGCGCTGCCATCAAGCAGGCCGAAACCCCCAGTCCGATGAGCGCACGCCCGGCGCCGAGCACGGCGAGCGATTCGCCGAGTGCGAACAGCACCGCGCCCGCCGCGGTAACCAGCAGCAGGATCGCCTCCACCCGCCGCGGGCCATAACGATCGAGTGCCATGCCGACCGGGATCTGGGCCAGCCCGAAGGCGAGGAAATAGGTGCTCGTGAGCAAACCGAGATTGGCCGCCGAGAGGCCGAGCTCCCCCGTGAGCGCCGGCGAAATCACGGCATTGACCGTGCGCAGCAGGTAGGAAAGGAAATAGCCCAGCGCAAAGGGCAGGAAGATCCTGCCCCAGGCGCTCGGCCCCATGGAGTCATGCATCTGAAACATCCCGTGGAAGGTCGAGGCAGGATTGTGCCTGCAGCGCCGCGCGCAGGCCATCCCACCTCGGAGGGGGCCTGCGCGCGGCCGATCAGCACGCCCTAATTGACACTTATCAATGCTGATGAACACGCGGTAAGGAGAATGAGCGCATCCACCGCCGGAGCGCAAAATGACCTCGATCGCCGAACTGATGACGCATGACCACCGCAGTTGCGACCATGAGTTCGCAGCGGCCGAGACCCTTGCCGCCCGCAAGGACTGGCCGGCTGCGATCAAGGCGCTGAACCGCTTCACCTCCAGCCTCGAGACCCACTTCCAGGCCGAGGAACAGGAGTTGTTCCCGCGCTTCGAGGCGGCGACCGGAATGACTCAGGGGCCGACCCAGGTGATGCGCGGCGAGCACGTCGAGATGCGCGCAACACTCGAACGCCTGGCCTCGGCACTCGAGAACCAGGACGCCGACGAGTTCGCGGGCGAGGCCGAAACGCTGCTGATCATGATGCAGCAGCACAACATGAAAGAAGAGAACATCCTCTACCCAATGTGCGACACCCGGCTCGGCGCGCAAAGCGAAGCCGTTGTGGGCAACCTGTCGCACCGTCTCGCAAGGGAGCACGCTGCATGAGCAACAAGACTGTCGACGCCCGCGGCCTGGAGCCGCCCCAGCCCTTCGAGCGCGCCATGGAGGCAATCGCCGACCTCGCCCCCGGCAGCAGCTTCACCCTGCTGATCGATCGCATGCCGCATCCGCTGCTGCGCATGCTCGATCGGGACGGCTATCGGCACGAGGCGAACTTTCGTGACGACGGCGCGATCGAGATCCTGATCGGTCGTCCATGAGCAGCGCCAATCCCGGACTCGCCTACCAGGACACGCCACCGCTTTCCGCCCCGCTCCGCTTCTTCCTCACTGCACCGCTGTTCGGTCTCGCAGCCGGTCTGGTGCTGCTGTTCGACGCCGAGCTACTGAGTTCACGGTGGACACCGGGCGCCCTGGCAGTCGTCCACCTGTTCGCTGCTGGCTTTATGCTGCAGGTCATGCTGGGCGCGCTGCTGCAGATCCTCCCGGTGGCAGCGGGCGCCGCGCTCCCAGCGCCGCGCCGCATCGCGGCGACCACCCACGCGCTCCTCGCGTTCGGAGCCGCCAGCCTCTCGCTAGGGCTGGGGGCGGGCATCCCGGCCGCGATCGTCACCGGGGCCATGCTGTTGGCCGGCGGGCTCGTCGCCTTTCTCGCCTCGAGCCTCATCGCCTTGGCAAAGGCCGCGCCCAACCACGGTGCCAGCCGAACGCCGCGCGACCTGCGCCTGGCCTTGGCCGGGCTGACGGTGGCCACCCTGCTGGGCACGCTGCTGGCGTTCGCCCTTGGGCGCGGTCTCGCCCTGCCGATCGACCTCCCCACCGCTGTGGACATGCATGCGGTGTGGGCCTGGATGGGCTGGGGTGGCATCCTGCTGGCGGCAACGAGCTGGGTCGTGGTACCGATGTTCCAGATCACGCCCTCCTACCCTGCGGTTTTCACCCGCGTGTGGTCCCCGGCCACGCTGGCGCTGCTGGCGCTGTGGTCGATCTGCATGATCAGCGGACTGAGCACGGGCGCATTGCTGTGCGGAATCGGCCTGCTCATCGCCGCCGCCGCATTCAGCCTGCAGACGCTGCGGTTGCAGATGCGCTCGCGGCGCGGTGTGCCGGATGCACCCTTCCGAGCCTTCCGCCTGGCCATGCTCGCCCTCCTGGCAAGCCTTGGCGTGCTGCTGCTGGCCCAGTTCCATGACGGCTCGCAGTGGCCCGTGCTGGCCGGCGTGCTGATCCTGCACGGGACCTTCGTCGGCACGATCAGCGCCATGCTCTACAAGATCGTCCCCTTCCTCGCCTGGCTCAACCTGACCCAGTCGGGCGTGCGCGCGCCAAACGTCAAGAAGCTGCTGCCCGACCCACCGGTACGCCGCCAGTTGCAACTCCACGCAGTCGCCCTCTGCGCCCTTTGCGCTGCCGCGGTAATCCCCGCGATGGCGCCGCTTGCCGGCGTACTCATCGTCGCGGAGTTCTCGTGGCTGTTCGTTAACCTGGTTCACGTCGTACGTGCATGGCATCGCGCATCGACACTGTAAATTTTCTGCTGATTTGGTTTGACGCGGCAAAAAGGACTCTGTATAGTTCGCGGCTCTCGGGGTGTAGCGCAGTCCGGTAGCGCGCTTGCTTTGGGAGCAAGATGTCGGGGGTTCGAATCCCTCCACCCCGACCAGCTCACACCTCGATATGCCCGCGGGATCTGCCCGTAGCTCAATTGGATAGAGCACCGGCCTTCTAAGCCGGGGGTTGCAGGTTCGATCCCTGCCGGGCAGGCCAGGACGAGTTTTCTGGGCTTCGGTTTTACCGGGGCCAAGTAGTGGCGGCATTAGCTCAGTTGGTAGAGCGTTGGATTGTGGCTCCAAAGGTCACCGGTTCGAAACCGGTATGTCGCCCCACAAATTTGAAGACTTAGCGCAGATCCCAGTCGGTGCGCTAAGTCTCCGAAAGCACATTGCACGTAGATGAACCCACCCTAAGCGGTGGGTTTTTCGTTTTTGACCGCTGTGCGTCCTCTTGTAGCTGCGCCCAGGCGCCCCCAAAGCGCCCCACCACCGGCACAAAGCCCAGTGCAGCCAACGCCGCGAGATCTACCCTCGCCAGGCATTCGACGGCTGGATCGCTCGCTGGCGTGCTCACGCATTGCGCGGTCCACCGGTTTGCGTTTACGCCGCTGAGCGAGGGCTACGCCAGCCACCGACACACCGGGCTCACAAAATGCCGAGATCACCAACTGCTTTAAGACGTCGGGCCCTGCCCTGATCATTCGTCCGTGACGACACGCATCAGACCTTCCTTGGTGATGGGCTTGATCAGGACCTCGTCAAAGCCTGCCGCCGTCAAGCCCTCGAGCGCATCCGGGACGGCGTGTGCAGTGTATGCAATCACGCGCACGCCCTTTCCGTTTGGAAGCGCCCTCAAGCGCCTACACACCTCGATACCGGACAAACCTGGCATGCTCAAGTCCAGCAAGATCACATCGAACCGCTCGGTGCTCAACTTCTTCAGCGCTTCCACGCCGTTGGGGCACTCAACGGCATCCCAGCCGCTACGGGTGATCCACGCGCCAGGAAGCAAGCGGTTGATCGGGTTGTCGTCAACAATCAAAACTCTCAAGACTCGGTTCCCCGATGTTTAAGCGGTAACGAAAAGCTGAAAGTGCTCCCCACCTGCGGCGTCGACTCAACGCGCACCGTCCCGCCCATCAACTCGGCGAGCTCACGACAGATGGCGAGCCCAAGGCCCGCGCCACCCGCGCTGCGCGTTTCGAAGAACTCACCCTGCCTGAAGCGCTCAAAGATCGCTGCATGCAGGTCCGGGGCAATACCCACGCCGGTATCAATGACATCGAATCGGCATACATCATCACCCACAGACACATTCACGGAGACCTCTCCTGAATGGGTAAACTTTATGGCATTCTGCACCAAATTATGCAAGATCTGCGTTACATGGACTCGATCACACTCGAGGCTTAGCCCGGGTGGAACCGACCATTTCAGCGCCACGCCCTTCTTCTGCGCCACCGCGCCGTGCGCTGAGCACACCTCGCCCACAACGCCGCTGACATCTTCGAGCTGGTATCGGAGTCGTATCCGCCCCGCCTCGATGCGCGCAAGGTCGAGGATCGAGTTGAGCAAGGACAGCAAGTGCTCACTACTCTCGAAGATGACTTTCGCGTACCCCTTGAGCTCCTTGTCGGTCGCGAGATCTCGAATCAACTCAGCATAGCCGATGATACCGTTCATTGGCGTTCTGAGCTCATGCGACACGGATGCCAGGAACTCTGACTTCAATCGGTTGGCAGACTCCGCACGTACCTGCGTCTCTTTCAAACGTGCAGAAATCCGCCGCTGCCGCTGTATCAGCAAAATGGACAACGCGCAGAACAAGGCGATCACCAAGCTCATCCCAACGGCAAACACGAGCTTCGATCGGCGGCGCTCCAGGAGCTCCGCAAAAGCCTCTTCCTCGTCCAGCCCAACCACCACCACCAAGGGCACATCCGGAAGCTTGCGGTAACTGTGCACTCTTGTTCGACCATCGATCACGCTTTGGGCCGTGTAATGGCCAACGGGCGCATCCTGCAAGCGCGTAAACAAACTGGATCGGTTCACGTCCTGGCCAACCGCCATTTCATCACCCGAGCGGCGCGCTCGAATGATGCCATCAAGCCCGACCAGCGCAACGACGCCTTTCTTGCCAACATCCACCTCGTTGTAGAACGCCGTGAAGTAGAAAGGATCGATCGAGATCACCGCTACACCGCCCAGGCTTCCATCGTTTCGGTTGATGCGTCGCGTAAGCTGTACCGACCACGCACCCGTCGCCCTCCCAAGCACAGGCTTGCTCACGAAATAGGTGCGTGAATCCGACTGCACGTGCACACGAAAATGCTCACGGTCACTCAGGTCAACCCGCTTGAAGTCTGGCAGATTCGACAGATGATAGATTCCATTCGAATCGATCACGCCCACCTGATGAAAAAGGCTGCTCTCGATCGTGCCCTGCTCGACAGCTGATGCGATGTCAAACGAATCACCAGCCCTCTCGTACTGAAACTTCACGAACCTAAGCGCCTGGTCAACTGCTCCCAAAGTACGAACCGTGTGTTCCTCGAAGACGCGCGCGAGACTCATCGTCTGCCGCTCGATCGCAAGCTTCTCAACACGGGCATCACGCTGAATGTCATGAATTGTCGCCACCCAGAGCGCTACAAGCAGGGCGCCCGCCAGGGCCACAATCATAAAGAGCGACCACACACCATCTGCCGCCCGCGCCAAACGAGGCGGAAGGCGATGAGCCCACATCCATCGATACATTATTCACCTTGTTTTACTGTAACACCGCGGGCGCCGGCCTGTCGTGACGCTGTCACTGAAAGGCCGGCTAACACCCACTTAATACCGATGCACTATCAGACCTATGCTGCCTACCCTCGCTGCCAAGACGCCGCAGCTTCGTTGCGGCTCGTTCTGATGCTTGCCAGGGATCGCCAGACATGTAAAGATTACCGAACACTCCCCGGAGAACACACATGCCACCCGCGCTCGCGGGAAACAGGTTCGAACGAGAGGTTTGACTCGGCCATGCTGACCCGACGATTGACTGATGTCGCATTCTTTGGTGCCGTCATTGTAATCCTGGACGACTCACTTCCCTCGCCCTATCGCGACTACATCTTCTTTGTGCCTTGGCTGCTTGCGCGACACATGATGGATTCGCTGTCATTGATGCTCTGCAGGCACAGTGAGGCGTGTGTGGGCAGGCCATGCGCCACCGACGATCTACGCGGGCTGCACCTGGCCTGCGGTTACTCCGAAGCGAAGAGCAGTGTGGTTCGCATGCTCTTCGGCCTGCAGGCCGTGCTAGCCGGCTACGCGCTCTGGAGGGCGGGTGTACCGGGCTGGGTATCCTTGCTCGCGCTTGCGCTGCTGCTCGGGCTATACACCCATTGGTTCATGTGGAGGCACCATGCGCTCGACACCGCAAGACAATACACGTGATCGCGCTGCGTCGTTCCGGCCACGAGGACTCGTCCAGTTGCTCCACGAACAGCCTGCTGTCAATACCTAGCCCCTGCACCTTCGGAGCTCAATAAGACCATGCGTTTGTTCATCACAGCCGGTCTCGTCTGCATCGACCAGGAACGCGAGCGCGCCCTGCTCACATTTGCTGGAGGACTCCCCCTTCCTGACGCAGAGCAACGCACCATCGCAGCCATGCTCGAGTGGTTCGACACCGCCATCGCAGGCATCGATGTCGACGACGAAGCGCAGGCGCCGCGCTATGCAGGCCTTGTGCTCGACAAAACGTACCTCAAGCTCTTCTCCCAAGGCCTACTTTCCGAAACCTCGAGTGACCGCCGGGAAGCGCTCCACCACTTCGATCGAATCTAAGCACTGAGCAGGTCGCCAGCTATCGCTCCATTACACGATGCCAGGTAACGCGACTGCTTGAAACCAACCCGAGATGACCCCCTCCATAATCGACCTTTTCAACCGCCTCACCGACGGTCTTGCGGTTATCGCCACCGATGGTGCGGTCCGCTTCGCAAATGAAGGTATTCGCAAACTGATGCCGATCGTGCTTGGCGAAACGTTTCCGCACGCCAGCATCGCAGCAAACATCGATCAAGCCTGTGCGGGTCACCTCAATCTACCGCATCGCTTCGAGACCGATTTCGTCTTCGACCACCACATCGCAACCCCAGACCGCCTCGAAGTCCATCTTGTCCGCAGCCCTGCCGGCAACGATCTCGTCGTCGTGGTTCGCAACCTCACCGAAAGTTCGCTGTACGAGACCACGATCGCGAACCTTTCGGCGCTGATCGACAACGCCCTCGCCGCCCCGCTTGTTCAATTCTCCGAGCAATTAAGCGACCTGGTGGCCGACACCAGCGAACCCACGCTGGGCCCAATTGCCCTCCTCGCACGACGTGAGCGTCTCGTCCTTCAAGGCTTGGACATCACGCGCCAGCTCAAGGCGCTGGCCGGGATCGCCCAACTCTCCGCCGGCCGCCCCATTCTCGGCGAGGACAGGATCATCCTTGAATCCTGGCTCGACGAAACACTGTCCCGTCACGACGCCAAAGCCAAGAGCCGCAGCCAACGTCTGCTGCTTCAAAGTGCAACAGGCTTGCTACCCACCGTATATGGCAGCACATACTGGCTCGGCATGGCCCTCGACGCTTGCATCGACAACGCCATCTGCCACTCGGGTCACGGCACCGATATCGCCCTGAGTGCTTGCGGCATTGGCAACTACGTACGTATCACGCTGCGCAACCAGGGCTATGGCCTGCAGCCCGCACTGCTCCGGCGCCGCCTGGCGAATCCGCTCATGCGTGGCAAAGCTGCCAGCGACGAGCGACCGGGCCTCGGCCTGGGCCTGCCGCTCGCACGCAAGGTCGTCGAGCTCCACGGCGGTCGGCTAGTGCTGGAGCAAGAGCTCGATGGTTTCGTCACCTGCATCATCGAACTACCTGCAGGAACAAGCCCACTTCCATCCCAGGACATGAATGTTGCTCAGGCGCAGCGCTACGCCAACGACCTCGTGCGCCTGCTCTCTGACCGCAACACCGCGGCCGCTGAGCGAGCCTCATCATGATCAAGCGCCTCCAGCCCACCTACAGACCGCCCGCATGAGTTCCACAGCCCGCCCCACCGGAAGCACCTCCGCCGACAGCATCATCATCGGCAATGACAGCCTGCCACCCGCGAGGACTGCGGATGCGGCAAGCGCCGTGGCTTACGTGCAGCCAGCACCCCCGAATCGGCAGGCGGGCGATGTCTACAAGCAGATGTTCCGTATCGTGGATGACCTCCACACCGTTGTCGAGGAGCGCAACGCCGCCATGCGAGCGGTGCGCCATGCCCACCGCCGCGCCATACGCCGCCTCATCCTTATCGCCTCGCGCCGCGAGGCCGGGGGCGCAGCGCACTGCCTCAGAGTTGGCGCAATCTCGGCGGTCATCGCGCAAGCGCTCGGGCAACCGGTAGCCTGGTGCAACATGATCTTCGACGCCGCAGCAGTGCACGATCTCGGCAACATCAGTATTCCAGACGCGATCCTCTACAAGACGGGGCGCCTCACCGAACGTGAATGGGTCATCGTGCGCGACCACCCCCTGGTTGGCGCAAACATTATTGGTAGCTCGACAAGCCCGCTGGAATCACTCGCGGCAGAAATCGCACTCAACCACCACGAGCGCTGGGACGGTGGCGGCTACCCCGCGCAGCGCAAAGGCACCAACATACCCCTTGCAGCCCGAATCGTCTCGGTAGCGGACTTCGTCGACTCGCTCTGCTCGAGCTCGGATTACCGCGAGGTCCTGGCTGAAGATCAGGTGTTCGAGCTACTCGAACTCTCAAGTGGCAGTCACTTCGAACCCGCGGTCGTGCAAGCCATGCAAGCACAGCGTCCCCAACTCGCTCGAATCCGCGAACGTGCCGCTGAATGTGCTGCAAAGCTCGGCACCGACATCGATTACCCCCCGTGGTGGCAAGTCGCTTGATGCCGACTGCTCACCCCGCAGGCGACCTGCCTGCCCAAACCCGAGCACACTAGCGCAGGCGATACGCAGCAGGCCAGAACGCAGGAGGGGCACGCCGGGGATCGATTCGCCACGCATCGAAACTATCGATCAAGCCCAGGATCTGCATCGGCGTAAAGGGCTTCACAAGGTAACCGTCCGCGCCACACGCTTGAGCCTGGCTAATGGTGCTCGGGTCATTGTCGCCCGTCAGCATGATGACGACAGGAAGCCGCCCCTTGGCACGCCTCTTGAGCTCGGCACACAAGCTCAGCCCCTCTCGGGGTTCCCGCAAGCCAATGTCCAACAGCACCAGCTCCGGCGGTGCCAGCCTAACGCTATCGAGCGCCTGGTCCGCGTCACAAGCAAAGTGCAAGCTGCACTCATGCTGCTCGAGGATCAGACGCAACATCAAGCGGATCTCCGGCTCATCATCGACGATCAAGACCCCAAGCGCCGCGACACCTTCTGCGCTTTCCGAAAGCTCGCTCGGCGCTCCATGTACTTCCGAATGAATATTGCTCATATGTGACAAATCTAATGGTTTCACAGTCTACGCAGTAGTAAGCTTTCGCCCTGTCCGGCACCAGCCGCATCGCACGGGGCTTCGCTTCACTGCTCGGTGCGTCTGTTCAAGTACGGATCGGAACAAGCACGACTGCCCAATCGGCTACCAGGGTATGTAACATTATGCGCCTGATGCAGGCTACTTCGTAAGCCGGCACATTACTGACACGGCACCACGCGCATACAATTCGGAGTAATCATGAACAAGATCATCCTGGTCATCGAGGACCAGCCGGAGATCCGCAAGCTCATCTGCATGACCATGGACTACGACGGCTTCGAAGTACACGAAGCCGACAACGGCGACACTGGCCTCAAGATGATCAAGGCACTCCGGCCCGGCGTCGTCCTGCTCGACGTGATGATGCCCGGCCAGCTCGATGGTTTTCAGGTCTGCCAACATGTGCGTGCCGACGCCGAGATCGCCGCCACGCCCATCGTGATGCTTACCGCCCGCGGACAGCAGACCGATCTCGAGGAAGGTCGGCGTGCAGGCTGCGACGACTACCTGACGAAACCCTTCAGTCCGCTGCAGCTGATCGAAACCGTCGAGCGCCTGGCGAGCTCGGCCACCAGGCGGCGGTGATGGCGCTACCGCGCATCAGCCGCAGGCAAGTGCTGCACGCAGGCGCAGCAGGGCTGCTCGCACTCACCCCGATCGCACGTGCCTTCGACGGCGCGCCACCGGTCATGGTGGGGCTCGACGCCGAATTCTTCAACCGCACCAGCACCGCCGACGACGCCATCGAGCTCGGCGCCCGGCTCGCCATCGAAGACATCAACGTGCGCGGCGGCGTCCTCGGCGGCCGCCCGCTCCAGCTCGTCACCACCGACAACCGCAGCCTGCCGGCTCGCGGCCTGGCAAACGTCCAGCACCTCGCGGCCCAACCCGACATCGCCGCCTACCTGTGCGGCAAGTTTTCTCCCGTCGTGCTCGAGCAATTGCCTGCGTTTCACGCCCTGGAGCTGCCGCTCCTCAACCCATGGGCAGCCGCTGACGCAATCGTTAACAATGGCCGCGAACCCAACTTCGCCTTTCGTCTTGGGCTCCGCGACAGCATCGCCATGGAGCGGCTGTTGCAGCAGATCATCGAACGCGGATATCGCGACGTCGGCGTGATCGTCCCAGCCTCGGCGTGGGGCCGAAGCAGCCTTCACTTCGCCGAGCACTTCATTACCCACGAGGGGCGGACGGCACTCAAACTCGTCGGCGTCGAATGGCACCGCTGGGGAAGCGAGAGAAGCATCGAAGAGAACTACCGCAGCCTGGTGGACGCAGACGCTCAGGCCATTCTCCTCGTCGCCAACGAACCCGAAGGTGCAGCGCTCGTTCGCGCACTCGCCGAGCTCGATCAAGCCGATCAACGCCCCATCTTCAGCCACTGGGGGATCACCGGCGGACGCTTTCCCGAGCTATGCGGCCCTGCCCTCAACCGCGTCGACCTCACCGTCGTCCAGTCCTTCAACTTCGCACGTGCCAGCCACCCCGCAGCACAACGCCTGGCGCTCGCGGCCATGTCGCACTTCAGCGTCGCCGACCCACTCGCCGTCCCGTCCATGACCGGGCTCGGGCCCGCCTACGACCTCATTCACTTGCTCGCGCTCGCCATCGAGCAAGCGCGCAGCACCCATCGTCCAGACATCCGCGCTGCGCTCGAGCGTTTGCCCGCTTACGATGGTGTGGTCAAGCATCTTGACCCCGCCTTCACCCCGGCTCGACACGAAGCACTCGAGCGCGCCGATGTCCTGCTCTGCCAGTTCGACGATCGTGGTCGTCTCCAACCTATCGACGAGCCGAGGTAGGAAATGCCCATTCGCCTGCTGACGCGAACCGAGCGCTGGCGGCGCAGCGATCTGGCGACGCGCATCGCGCTGCTGTCTGGCCTGCTCACAGCCCTGGTGCTGTTGCCGATGCTCCTGCTCGCCTACGCAGCGCTTCACTCCTTCCTGCACGACAAGATGGCGAGCGAGCTCGAGGTCTTCGGCATCGAGACACGCTTGCGCTTCGAGTCTCGGCTCGCGGGCAGTGTCGAAAAAGTCCGCAGTGCAGCAACCCAAACGATCTTCAGCAACGCCCTGGCCGACTCCAGCGAGCGTACGCTCTACATCCGGCCCATCTTGCGCGACCTCTGCGCCGCCACGCCCGAGCTGCGGGTCCTTAAATTCACGGACTTTCGTGGTGAGACGCTAGAGTACGGCTGCAACGGCAGCGGCATGGCCGAAGACAAGCGGCGCCGGCTATCGGCCGAGGCCATCGCGGCCGGGCTACCACGCCTGGAGCTCGGATCAAGCCCGCCGCAACCGGGGGCTGACCCGGAGCAACGACTCAGCGTCGCCGCACCCATCATTTATCTGCCAACCAACAGTCACGAAGGCAGCCTCGTTGCCGAGATCAGCCTCTCCGCCGTTTTCCAAACCCTGGACCTTCACCCACCCTCGACCTATCGGGTCGCGCTGCGCAGCCTACCCGAGACAGCAAGCCACTCAGACACCCTTGACAGTGGCGACGGCCAGTTGCGCTTCACCACCTTCGTCACTCCTCAGCTCGGGCATTCACTCCCGCTCGCGATCGAAGTCGAGGTAAGCGGAGACAGCGCCTATCTCCCCCTCTACCGCCTGCTGGTCGGCTTCGTCGGCATCTGCGCCATGGTGCTCGCGCTCGTCTGGTGGCAGAGTCGGAGCATCGCCAAGATCATCGCCGCCCCGCTCGCCGAACTCGAGCGCACGGCGCAACGCGTCGCTGCGGGCCAACTCGACGACATCCCGCAACGCCCACTCGAACCCGGTGAACAAGACAGCTTCCGGCTCCTTGAAGCGGCCGTATATCGCATGATCGCTGCGCTCCGGGACACACAACTCCGTCTGACGCAAACCCTCGATGACCGCACCCAACGCATGGAACGCGCCGAGGCCGACCGCCACCTCAAGGAACACGCCCTCGCCTCCACCGATAGCGGCATCCTCATCCTCGACCACGCCGAGACCGAATCCGAACACATCCGCTACGCAAACGCGGCCTTCCTGTCCATCACGGGGCTGGGCACGGCAAGCGTCATCGGCGCGCATTGGCCTGCCCTCCTGAACAGGCACCTGCCAGCACCGACCGGGGACACGGCGCTCGCGGCACGCCACGCTGGCGACAACGAAGAACTCGAGTGGCTACGTCCAGACGGTAGCCGCGCCTATCTTCAGCTCTCGCGATCGGACTTCCATGGCGATCACGTCGCCTCGGGCCGCCACACCATCGTCGTCGTCACCGACGTCACTCGTCGCGTTCAGGCCGCCCGGGCATATCGCGCACGCCTCGACAGCCTCCGCGAAGCAGTGTTCGAGGTTGATCTCGAAGGCCGCTGCATATTTCTCAACGAGACCTGGACGCGGATCACCGGCTACTCGATCGCCGAGAGCCTCGGCCGCCGGCTCACGGAACTGATCCACCCGGCCGACACTGCCCGCCACCGGCCCGCCCTGGACGCCCTGCTCGAACATCGCATCGAACACCACGAATTCGAGACCCGCGCGCGCTGCGCCGACGGCAGCACACGCTGGCTGTGGGTGGATGTGGCCCTCAAGACCAACGACGCCGGTCACGCCGCCGGCTTCGCAGGCACACTCTCCGACTTCACCGCGAATCATGACGCCCGGCTCGCCATCGAGATCCGCGACCGCGCACTCGAGGCGGCCTCGAACGGCATCATCATCACGGACCTGCAGCAGCCCGATAACCCGATCATCCACGTCAACCCGGCGTTCGAGCGTATCACCGGCTACACCGCGGCCGAGGTGCTTGGAGTCAACTGCCGGCTGCTGCGTCCGGCAGGCACCGAAGTCCCCTCCGTCGCACAACTGCGCAACGCCATCGCCGACCGCAAAGCGTGCAGCGTCGTCCTGCGCAACGTACGCAAGGACGGCACCGAGTTCTGGAACCAGCTCTCCATCTCGCCTGTCAGCCACCCTGTCACCGGCGAAATCACCCACTACGTCGGCATCCAGACCGACATCACCGAAGCACGCGCCGCCGAAGACCTGCTCATCGACTGGCTCGAGCGGCTCGACGTCGTCTTCACCCTCAGCCCCGACCCACTCATCTGTTTCGACGACCGCGGCCAAGTCGTCTATGCCAACGCCGCCGCCGAGCGCGTCTTCGGCACCACCATGGGCGCCCTCATCGGGCTCACGGTCACCGAGTTCGAAGCCCAGCTGCGCGCGCAATGCGACCCCGCCTACGCCTACCCGGGCCTGCCCGACCACATGCACGCTCGCAGCGCCGACAACCAGGCCGACGCGACCAACCCGGCAAAAGACTGCAATGTTCACCTGCTCAAGCCCAAGAACATCACACTCCACCAGACCTATCGCTTCTGCGGTGGAGAATCGACCTCGCTGATCGTGTACTACCGCGACATCACCCGCGAGGCCGAGCTCGACCGCATGAAGAGCGACTTCCTGTCGACCGCAGCCCACGAGCTCCGGACCCCGATGGCCAGCATCGTCGGCTTCTCCGAGCTGTTGCTCATGCGACGCTACAACGAAGAAAGAACACGAGACCTGCTCGGAACCATCAATCGTCAAGCCCAAAGACTCAGCGCCATGCTCGGCGACCTCCTCGACCTTGCCCGCATAGAGGCAAGGCGAGCCGAGATCTTCAACTTCGCCACGCTCGCCGTACCCGAACTCCTCGGCGAAACGATCAAGGCCTTCATGGTCCCCGACCCGCGGTACCGGCTCATCGTCGACATGCCAGTGCCCCCCCCGAACATCCGCGCGGATCGCGACAAATTCCAGCAAGCGCTCCTCAACCTGCTATCGAACGCCTGCAAGTTCTCTCCCGAAGGCGGCGACATCACCATCCATGTCATTCCTCCCACGCCTGGAGAGCACGACCAGGTCGGCATCGCAGTCGAAGACCACGGCATCGGCATGAACGCGGACGAATGCCAACGCGCCTTCGAACGCTTCTACCGCACCGACCGCTCCGGCCACATCCCAGGCACCGGGCTAGGCCTCTCGCTGGTCAAAGAGATCATGAAGATCCATGGCGGCGCAGTTACCCTGAACAGCGCACCCAATCTGGGCACGACCGTCACCCTCTGGTTTCCGCTCGACCTGGACCACAGCGATACGCACAACGCCGGCGCCAGCCTCACGGCCAGCGCGACGCCCCATATGACAAGCCCCACCGACCTCACGCAACGATCTCCAGCATGATCGATCACCCCACCCCCCCCACCATCGGCAACGATCTCGACCAGCATCAGATCTTGCGCATCGTTCAGGACTTCCACCTCCTGCGCCGACAGCGCGAGGACGCCTATGACGAACTCAAGCGTGCCTACCACATCACACTCACCAAGCTAGCGCTTGCTGCAGAATACAAGGACGGCGACACCGGTACCCACATCGTCAGGATCGGCGCCCTCTCCGGCTTGCTCGCCCGCAACATGGGGATGCCCGCAGACTGGTCCGAACGTATCGAACAGGCCGCACCGATGCACGACATCGGCAAGATCGGCATCCCCGACGGCATCCTCAAGAAGCCCGACGGGCTCACCGTCGAAGAACGCAAGATCATGGAAACGCACCCCGTCATTGGCGCACAGATCCTTGGCAACACCAACGTCCCGGTGCTGCAGATGGCCGCCGAGATCGCCCTTGGCCACCACGAGCGCTGGGACGGCCAAGGCTACCCCAATCGCCTCAAAGGGGACGCGATACCGCAATCGGCCCGCATCGTCACGGCCATCGACTTCTTCGACGCGCTCACCATGGATCGCTGCTATCGCAAAGCACTCCCCGACGACACCGCCAAGGAAATGCTGTGCCGGGGACGCGGCTCCCACTTCGACCCTGCCGTGGTCGACGCCCTGGTTGCCTCACTGCCCCAGCTTACCGCGCTCCGTGACGCCATCAACCGTGGCGAATGGGTGAGCCATCACCTGCAGTCCGCATCCTCCTTCGTACGTGCTCACTAGCCCACGCCCAGATGTCCATCAACCCCGCCCCCAGGCCAGCCGCCAGCCATCGTTCGTTACGTGCCCTGATCGTCGAGGACGACCCCTTGTTCGCGACGGTCTATAAGGAAACACTTGCATCCGCAGCCCCGGGTATCCAGATCGAGCTCGCCGCGAACGGCTACCTCGCGCTGATGAGCCTCAAGACGCACCTCCCCGACCTCATCGTCCTCGACCTGCACATGCCCGGCCTGGACGGCGTCGCCTTCCTGTCCATCCTCAAACGTAAGGACTGCCTGCTCGAGGTGCCCGTATTCGTCGTCAGCTCTGCAGACGCCGAAGTCATGGCTCCGCTACGGGCATTGCCACACGTTCATGTCTTCGCAAAGCCGATCAGGCCTGCCCTACTGCGCCAGCTTGCCCGCCAGACACTGGCCGAAAGCATCGACCAGCGCACAAGCCAGGACGAGCCCCGCCATCTGCTGCACAGCAAGCTCACGGCTTTCGTCGGTGGCAACCCCGCACTGCAACGCGAGATCGCACGCCAGTTCTACGAACTCACGCCCGACCGCATCGCCCGCCTCGAGCACTGCGTCCAACAGCGCGACCTCCACTCCCTGCGCGAGTGGTGCCACACCCTGATCGGCACCAGCAGCATGATCGGGGCGCAGAATCTGTACGACCAGGTAAACACGCTGCGCGACTACGTCGATGCCAAAGACGCCGACGGTATCGTGCGCCAGGTCGCTGCCATCGCAACGGAACTGCGCCAGATCGCGGTCATGCTTGCCAACGAGTTCGATCTTTACGACGAAAAGTCCTAGTAAAAAACCCTGGCGCCGAACCCTGGCGCCGAACCCTTGCGTATTCCCACCGCAGGGAAAGCTTGGTCGCGTAATGGAAATCACAACTGCAGACCACATAAACTTGACCCCACCGCGCTCCCGGTGCGAAACTCGGTCGCATATGTGATAGGAACAACGTACATATCCGTAGGTACAAACACTCACGCATGCACCCACAAATACCATGAGTAAGGTCGCATTCAGCAAGGACCGCCTCTCCCATCACGGGGAGCGTTACCCGAGCCACCAAGGCCCGCGCCAGGCGCGTACCGTATCGGCAGCGCCACTCACGGCAGTAGAGCTGGTCAAGACATTACGTCGCCGCGAACAGCTGCAACGCTACGCGCAGCAAAGTGGGCAAACCACCGACCAACTTGCCGTGCGGCTCATGCTGTCGCCCGCACGCATCGAAGAGCTCACCTCGGGCCGTGCGCCGATCAGCAACGAGCTCGCCACGCACATTGAAGAGATGCTGCAGCTACCCGCCGCCTGGCTCGACCAAGACACTCAGCTTCAGGACGTCCCGCCTCAGGACGCGCCACTCTACCGAGGAGCCCCCGACATGATCACCACCCCCGAGCGCCCCGCGACCGCAGCGACCGTCCAAGAGTCCAGCCCGTCCCTCGACAAAAAGCAGATCTACGAGAACCGGCGCCTCAATCTCAACATGCTCACCAGCGAACGTGGCTCCAAGAACCGCCTCGCGCAGCTCGCCGGCACCTCAGGCAGCCGAATCAGCCTCATGACCTCGTCGCGCAAGCCCGTCTCCGACCCCTTCGCCAGCGGCATCGAAGAAGGCCTCCGGCTACCAAGGGGTTGGCTGGACAAACCGCGCAAGGCCGCCGAAGTGCCGGCCCACGTGTGGCAAAGCTTGCGTGCCGACGGCGCTGACACAGCGCCCCCGGCAGCCGCCGCACCTGTCGAAAAGAAGCGCCTCGCGCCCCCCGCAAGATCGGCGCGCGGCGCCTACAGCGCCGCCGGCCAGGTACCCGCCCCCCAGGTCGCACTACCCGAAGTCGCCACCGAGGCCTCGCCGCCCCCGTCGCTGCGCGCTGCGCAGGGTTCCGCCGCCCACCAAGCCACATTGACAGACTCGCTGACCGGGCTCTTCGACAAGGCCCACGGCCAGTCCGGCCCCATCGCCGAAGCGCTCGCCAAAACCATTCTCAACCTCTCCGCGGCCGACAAACTCTCCGAGGCACGCGCCTTCCAGCTCCTCGGCATCGTCATCGCCGAAACCACCGCCCAGCGCTGAACCTGCGCACTGCCTCATCGAGGCTGCCGCCACGCCTTGCAGCGCGGCAGCCTTGGTGGGGGGCCACTTACCGGGGCCTAGTAAAGCATCAGATCCTCGTCAGCCGCCGCATCGAACAGCCGCGCCCCCACCCACTCGCCGCGCTCATTCGTCGTCAGCTCGTAGTAAGCGGCCTCGCCCGCAGCTCCCGGCTCGCAGCCAGCGAAACCCACCAGTACGCTGGGCGAATCAGCGCTGACCATCACATCGTCCACCCAGACACACTCGCCCACGGCCAGCGCTACGCGCTCACCTGCCGTCGCCAGCGTCAAGGACGCCGCACAAACCAGGCTCCAAGGCCCCAGCAACGGACGTAGCGCATCCGCTGTCAGCAAGGCATCCAGCGCCACGCGATGCAGCTCCAGGATCGCCCCGTCAACCGAGGTCCGCTGGCGGGAGCGATACGCCTCCTTTGCCAGCCAAGTGCTCTGCACCCACAGCGCGTGCAGATCGTTCGATCGCACCGACTCCACTCGGCGCTCATCGAATGCGCGCAGGTCATGGCAGACGAACTCGACCACCTCCCCGGCACAATCGAACACGATCCAGCGCTCAAAACTCTCGCCGCTGCAGGTCTCCACCATCCTCAAGCGCAGCAACAACAGCGCCTGTCCGATCCATTCGCAGTCATCCACATGCTCGATGGCCAGGCTCTCATGCCCGAAGCGCAAGGTCTCCTCGCCGCCGCAGACATCGGCCGGACGCATACCGACACACAGCAGCACCCCCCCGAATACCGGTTTCACCTCCACCACCGGCCCTGGAAAGCGCTGAAACCCCGGCGCGCGCCCATCGCTCGTTTTCAAGCGTGGAACTGCGCGCAGCATCCGCGCCTCGCCGTCCTCCACGAAACCAAGCCGCATGAACGCAACCTCCTCGTTTCAGGCAAAAAAAACCGCCACGGAAACAACATCGTGGCGGGAGCGAGCGACACCCTAAAGAGACAGCATGAAGAAACGTCGCAAGCTACAAGTACCTTTCATCACACGCACGTAACCTTACCTTTTTTACGGCCTTGATGTCAATGAGTTAACAATAAAAACTCAACAACAAAAAACGTAACCCCGTGCATGCCCGTCCTCCAAGCTCGCTCTATCCCCCCTCGAGCAAGCGCGCAATCTGCACGAACAAGCGTCGCGCCTCCGCTGACATGTCCGTCGCGCGTGCATGCAAGCGCATCCTCATGGCCAGCGGCCTCGCGACCATCGGCGCCTCGACCGACAAATGATGAACAAGAGCAAAAAGGACTTCCTCGTGCGCAAGCACGCGAACTTCAAGCGTAAGCGGTAACCGAGCGGCGTTCTTGCCTACTTCGAGCGCGGGTGGAGATCGGATCGAAGCGGATTGGCCGCGAAGTGTTGCTTCCACAGCCTTGGGGTGAGTTGCGCGACATCGGCGGCAGGGTGCTGGCCGACGCGCTGGAGCACATCGACCAGATAGGCATAGGGGTCGATGTCGTGCAGGCGACAGGTGGCGATCAGGCTCTGCGCGATCCCCACGTATTTCGCGCCGACCTCGGTCCAGCAGAAGAGCCAGTTGCGGCGGCCCATCGGCACTACGCGTAGCGCCCGCTCGAGGTGGTTGGTGTCGATCGGCACCTCGGGGTCGGCGAGGTAGACCTCGAGGGCGGCCCGGCGCTCACGCACGTAGGCCAGGGCAGTGGTCAGCGGTGAGCTCGGCAGTAGCCCCTGGGATTCGAACTGGGCGTCGACCCAGTCGAAGAACCGGTCGACCATCGGCTTGGCCTGGGCGAGCCGGTATGCGCGGCGTGCCTCGCCGATGAGTTGTGCCTCACGGATGTGCTGCTCTACCGCGTAGAGCTGGCCGATCATCTCCAATGCCTGCGTCGCCCGTTCGGGCTCGATCGACTGGGCCTCGAAGAATTTTCTTCTCGAGTGCGCCCAGCATTGCGCGCGCGTGAGCCCGCATTTTTGTGCGTAACGTTCGTAGGCCGCGTAGCCGTCGGTGAGCAGCACCGCCCCCTCGGGCGGTGGGTCGGTCCCCAGGGTCTGCGCAATGTGTTTGCCACTACGCCCCTCGTGATAGGCGAAGCAGATTTCGTCGCGCTCGCCATACACCGGCCAGAAGTAGCCGCCCTTCATCTTCCCCGGGCCGGCGCGCCCGGCCTTGATCGGGGTCTCGTCCATCGCCTTGATGCGACTTGCGCGGATCGAGTCGAGCTGGGCCGTAAAGACCGGCTCGAGCAGCGCGAGCGCCGCGTGGGTGAGCTGCGTGAGCCACGGGCGCGAGACCCGGATGCCGTTGTCCCCGAGCCGCTGATGCTGGCGGTACAGCGGCTGGTGGTAGCAGAACTTGTCGGTGATGAGCCCGGCGATGAAGCTCACGTCGGCGCGGCTACCGTCGATCACCCCGGCGGGGGCCGCCGGGCAGTGGATCGTCTGCGTGTCGCGGCGCTTGATGACCGGGCGTACGTACTTGAGGATCACGTAGCTGCCCGGGCGCTGCGCCAGGCGATGGCTCACCTTCTCGCCGATCACCTCGAACTGTTCGGCGGTGAGGCCCTCGGTCTCGGGGTTGGCGAGCGTGATCGTCTCGACCGGGACGCGCGTCTCGTCGAAGAACAGCGCCGAGTCGTCCTTGCTCTGGGTGAAGTCGGTGCGCGACGCACGACGGGTGTGTCCCGCCACGGTCTTGCCGGGGACATCGGGCTGTGTGTCGGGGATCGGCAACTCGCCCAGATACATCTGCGTGGTGTCGGGTGACACCACGCGCTTCTCGCTCTTCTGGCCAAAGAGCTGGCGGCGGAACCACTCAAGCTGATGCTTGAGTGCCGCAAACTCGAGCCGCATCGCATCCATGTCGCGCTGCAAGGCGACGTTCGCCTGCGCCATCTCGACGATGCGCTCGGGCGCCCACTGGGCGGCCTCGGCAAGGGTCGGAACGGGGGTGCAGTGCGGCGCGGGCATGGCGCGTATTTTACCGCAGAACCCAGCATTCATGCGGGTTGCACGGCGTTTGCGGGCAGTTGGAAACGGCGCTTGGTGCGGGCCGGCTCGATGCCTTCGAGCAAGAGTTTGAGCCCGGTCCAGTCCATCTGGCGCGTGCGGACCTGCGCCCAGTTCGACACGAAGCGCCCCTGCTCGAGACGCTTGGCCCACACGCAGAATCCGGTGCGATCCCAGTACAGCACCTTCATCTGCGTGCCGCGTCGGTTGATGAACACGAACAGCTCGCCCGACAGCGGATCGCAGCCGAGCGCCTGGCGTGTGAGCGCGTACAGGCCGTCGAAGGATTTGCGCATGTCGACCGGGCGGCCATAGACATGGACCCGGACCGCGCCTTCGGGGAAGAACATCAGCCGCGCGACAGGTGAAGGATCACGCCGTCGCCCAGGTCGAGCCGCAGTTCGAGGCGACCCGTGCCGCCGAGTTTGAGCGTGCCGGCGTCGACGAAGCCAGTGGCCTCCATCGCCAGCGCGGCAGGCTGCGTACTCGGCTCGCCCAGCAGGCTACGCCAGCGCCGGAAGCTCGACTCGCTGAGCCCCTCGCGGGCGCAGAACGGCTCGATCCCCAGGCCGCTCGCGGCAAACCGCGCAAAGACGGTTTCCCACTCCTGGCGGCTACGCCGCCGCCACTTGTTGTTGGTCGCTGTCGCCCTGGTCACTGCCGGCTCCTCCCTGATGAATGTGGGAGGGATTGTTCCGCGTGGGCGCGGGCGGGCAAAGAACGCCGCTCAGTGACCGGTTACCTTCAAGCGACCGCTGTTCTGGCACGGCGCCCCGCTTCGGGTCCATCTCAATCTCCAGGTGTGGGGGCATCAACCACGACTCGGCAGCCGCCCTGCTCATACACCCTGGGCAAACCCGCCAAACTAAATGGAACTCCAGGAGAATATTACCACCACATTAATTACCGTGCGCTACCCGATAGCCATAACGATGCCCCGCCAGCCCCCGGTCACCGACGCAAGGCCAGCTGGCGAGCGAGGTCGGCTGCAACCAGCTCACGCACCAGCTCGTCGATCCCCTTGCCCGGTTGCCAACCAAGGAGTTCGAATGCACGGGTGGCATCTCCCTGCAAAGGCTGAACAGACGCCGGCAACTCGGCTGCACGCGCGCGCACCACCACACGGCCCACCTCCATCCCCGCGGCCGCACCAAACGCCTCGGCGAGCACGCCCAGCACGGCGCCGCCGGCTTGCTCCCAACGCAAGCGCATGCCCATCTCCTCAGCAGCGCGCACGATCAGTTCGCGGCCACTGTGAAGCTCACCGGTCGCCAACACACAATCGGCTGCCCTAGCTTGCTGCATCAACAACCAGGCGGCCTCCACGTACTCCCCCGCGCAACCAACGTCGTAACGGTAGTCGAGCAACTCGCCCACGTCGAACGCCACCGCCTGCCCACTCACCACCTTCGCCAGCCCCAGGGTGATTCCGCGCAACACCCCGCTCGCCGGCCCGGTCGGGCTCTCGTGGCCGAACATGATCACCGTGCAAGCATGCAGCCCATAGGCCTGCCGATAGATGCGCGTGAGCCAGTGCCCACAGGCCTTCGCCACGGCATGCGGGCTATCGGGCTTGAATGCGGTCGTCTCACTCTGCGGCGCATCGTCCGGCCGGCCAAACGGCGCAGGCCCCGACACCTGAAGGTAACGCGTCGTCGCCACTCGCCCGCAGATACGGATCGCCTCCAACAGGCGCAGCACCCCCAGACCATCCGTCTCCAGCGCATGCTCAGGCTCATCGAAACTCTCCGCACTACCACCACAACCGCCGAAGTTGTAGATCTCACCGGGCTCGGCACGATTCACCGTGCGTACCAGGCTCGCCAGGTCGGCCAGGTCGCCGCGATGCAGCACAACGCGGGGATCGACCTCGCCGGCACCCGCCTTCAACCGGCTCTCGGGGTGAGCGGGGGTACGTCGCACCAGCGCATGCACCTCATACCCCTTGTCGAGCAGCTGACTCGCCAGCAGCCCACCATCCTGCCCCGTAACGCCGATGATCAACGCCCGGCGACCACTGTAAAGATGTCTTATTGTCATTGTCTCCCCCTCCTCGCCCGACTGGCTGTGGCGCCATGGTCGGTCCCGCCTGTTTGAGTCAGACCTCGCCGATGCGCTTGCCCGGGTCATCCTGGCGTGCACGGATTCGGTCGAGAATCTCCACCGAAGCCTCCCGCGAGATGCTGTCCATGTGTCCGCGCACCGCAGCCACCGCCGCCTCCAGCGCATCCTTGGCCTCCAGCGCATAGAGCTCGATCAGCATCAGGTCATCCTCTTCGATGGCGCGCACCAGGGCCGCAAGCCGGTACGACAAGCGGTTCGCCCCCACAACCCGCGCCGAGCCAAGCATGCCATGCACCTCGGTTCTGGATTCAAAGTGCGGCAACCTCATCAGCCGCACCTGATCAAGCACCCGCAGGCGCTCGTCGGCAAGCGCGACAAAAAGGCCCAGTACCTCGAGCTGGCAGCGCCAGTCGGTGCCCAGCGCAAACGCCATCGCCTGCTGGTCGAACACGCAGTAGATCTCGCCGCGCAAAATGCTCGGCTCGAAGCCGGGCACCACGCGCTTCACACTCAGGCATTGCATGATCATGGACTTCAGATCGTCGCGCGCGACCGGCTTGGTCACGAGGAACACGCCCTGCTGCATCGGATGGACGTCGATCGCCCCCAACCTCACCGAGCTGATCACCAGAATCGGGATGTGGCACACCTTTGGCATGGCCTTCAGCTCGCGAACCACCCGCCGGCCGTCGATATTGGGCAGGGCAAGATCGGCCAACACCAGATCCGGCGTATGTTTCATCACCGCCGCCATACCCCGGATGCCCTCATCCGCCTCCACCACGACCACGCCAGGAACGCACTCCTCGACCACCGCACGATGCAACGCCCGGCACACCGGGTCATCGTCGAAGATCACTACACGCTTTGGGCCTTGCCCGGCCGGGGTGTCCATGGTCATCTCGCAGTTCCAGCAAAGGGGCGGCCACAGCGAGTCTCAGATCGTAATGTTACACGCTCCGTCAAGCACTCGCGGATGCTCACCCTGTCATCGATTTAATGTAATCTTACTATACTGGAATCCGGTTCATCCCGTGGGTGCCTCGCAGAGCGCAAGCCCACCAACCTCATCGAGGTGCCACCCCATGCCCGCGCAAACACAGGCGCTTGCCACCGCTGGCCCTGCCGCCACTGCACAGCTCCTCACATTCCCGCGCGCGCACCCGCCAGCGGGCGCCGTGCCCCCCGCCCCGGCAGCCGCCAACCCCAATGCCGCACCTGCCACCCAACGCCCGCAGCGCACCTGGACGCTGGCCGAGGTAAGCAAGTTCTGCGACATCAAGCCGCACAACATCCGCTACTGGCTCGGCGAGGTCCTGCCGCCGCGCTTTCGTGCCCCGGGTCGCGGCGAACGCGGCTACTGCACGCAGGCCGTCGAGTTCGTGCTGCTGGTCAAGGCGCTACACGTTACCCAAGGCCTCACCCTCGAAGGCGTACGCAAGCGCCTGTCGCTAATGGACGACGTCGAGCTCCGCGCCCACGCGCGCCGGGCCTTCCTGGCCACGCTGCGGGGCGAGCTCGAGAGCGTGCTTGCCATGCTGGCATCCCCACCGTGCGACCTGGTCAGTGAATGACGCGAGCGCTTCGCACCCAAGCCTGACAGCCACACGACTTTGCGCATTCGCATCCCTCGCTCCACCGGGACTCACACGTGCATCTGCTTCTTGTTTTCGTCCTCATCGCATTCACCACGATCGGCCTCTTGCACTTCATGAACCGGCTGGCGCCCGCACTCGGACTGGGCATTCATGCAATCGACCGCGGCGCTCCCGCACCCGCCGCCCCGATCGCCGCCGGGCTGACCATCGCGGCGACCTTGCACCTCGCGCTACCCGTCTTCAATCTACCTCACGAGTGGCACAGCCTGTACGTGGGTATCCTTCTTTACCTCACCCTCGGCCTGCTTGCTGACATCCTCACGCTCTCGGCAGCGGCCAAATTTGTCGGCTCCACCTGCATACTGGCACTCGTGCCTGTGACATCGACGCTCACCATCCTCGATGTCATGCGCTACTGGACCGACCCGGCCGTCCGCGCGAACCTCCCCGCTTTTCTCGCATCGCTGGTCGCCGGAGCCGTCGCACTTCAACTGTTCGCCCTCGCAATCAGAACATCGGCGCTCGGCGGCACCCTCGCCGTCATTACGCTCGTGGCCCTGCTGGTACTGGCAAAAGGCGTTGGCGATCAAACTGCGCTCCATTTCTCCGCAGGCGCGCTGGGCATCACGGCCGCGCTGGTGGGACACAACCTCGCTCGCAACCCGGTCAGTTCCACCAACGGCGCCCTGCAGGCTTCTCTTGGCAACTCGGGCAGCCTTGTGCTTGGCGTCATCGTCTTATGGTTGGCGCTCAGGCTGGCAGATCAAGTATTCGAGACCTGAGCGCCGAACAATCCCGGATGATCGTAAATGTTTACTTTCCAATTCCAGCCATTTACCATAAGTAAAGAATTGTCATCCAGAGCGAGGCCAACATCATGCGCAAATCTCTCATTACCCTGACGCTTGTCGCTGCGTTGTCCTCCGCTACCAGCTGGGCGGACGAAAGCGTCGTTGCCGCACTCCAGGCTGCAGGCATTGAGCTCACTGCAGAACAAGTCGCAGCAATCACTGCCGCCCAGGGGGATCAGCTCGCCCAAGTCGTCGCCAGCCTGGTCGCCGCCAATCCAGAGAACGCTGCCGCCATCACCAGCGCCGCCGTCGCCGCAGCGCCGGCCCTGGCAACGGCAATCACGCAGGCTGCCGTCGCCGCCGCGCCAGCGCAAGCTGCAGCCATCACCCAGGCCGCGGTCAGCGCGGCCCCGGCCCAGGCGGTCGCCATCACTCAGGCGGCGGTCGCCGCAGCGCCGGCGCAAGCTGCCGCCATCACCCAGGCCGCCGTCAGCGCCGCGCCGGCCCAAGCGGTCGCCATCACCCAAGCGGCAGTTGCCGCGGCCCCGGCCGATCAGACTGCAGCCATCACGCAGGCGGCAGTGGTCGCCGCGCCGGAACAGGCGGCCGCCATTCAGGCAGCGGCGGCAAACACCGCACCTGCAAGCAGCACGCCTTCGGGCCCCGCCGGCCCGGCAAGCTCTGCTGCGCCCAGCGTGCCCAGCAGCAGCGCAGGTGGCGGCGGAACACCCGCAAGCCCCAACTGATCGAGTCGATCGCGCCGCAGCACCGTGCGGCGGCCTTTCCATCATCAAAGACGCCCAACACACATGAACCTGCCCCTGCAAAAACGCCTGCTCGCCGCCACCGTGGCCTCGACCCTCAGCGCCACCGCATGGGCGCTCGACCCCATGCCGGTGCGCGTATCCGAGGGCCTGGCGCTCACACCAACGCTCAAGCTGGGCCTGGGGTACGACGACAATTTCCGCGCGGTCGAGAGCGGCCGCGACGCATCCTGGATCAGCAGCATCGCCCCCACCCTTGCACTCGGCACCGACACCGGCAAGGTCAAGCTCGACCTGCGCTACACCGCCAACCACGAGCTCTACCACTCGAGCCGCAAGGACGACAACACCGACCACTTGCTCGGGCTCACCGCCGACCTGCAGTTCGACGTGCGCAACCGCCTGCGCCTCGCGGCCAACTACCGCAAGATGGAAGAAACCGCGTCGGCCGACCAAAAAGTCGAGAACGACAAGTACAATAGCGCCGGCTTCAACGCCGGTTACACCTACGGCGCCGACAACGCCAGCGGCCAGATCCGGCTCGGTCTCAACCACGACCGCCTGCGCTACGACAATGGCCTCGACCCGATCAGCGCCAAGCGCCTCAACGCCGACAAGGAGCGCGACAGCACCGCTGTCACCGGCGCGTTCCTGTACCGCGTCACAGCCAAGACGCGCGCGCTGGCCGAAGCCCGCCTCACCGACCACGACTACGTCAGCAACACTGCCCTGGACAGCCGCAACACCGCGTTGCTGTTTGGTGCCGAATGGGACGCCACCGCCTTCACCAGCGGTTCGGCCAGGTTCGGCCGCGAACGCAAGGACTTCGACCGCACCGGCAAACGCGACACCTCGACCGGCATGTGGGAAGTCGGTATCACCTGGGCGCCGCTCACCTACTCCAGCTTCAGCCTCAACACCCGCCGCGGCTTCGACGAAGGCAGCGACAACGCCGACAGCATCAAGACGCAATCGTGGACGCTCAGCTGGAAGCACGACTGGAGCGAACGTCTCAGCTCCAACCTCAGCTACACCAACAGCAAGCAGGACTACGACCGTCCGTCCAACCCGCGCGAAGACACGCTCGACAGCGTCGGCATCGGCCTCACCTACAAGATGCGGCGCTGGCTCGACGTCGGCGTGGGCTACAAGCACACCGAAAACGACTCCACCCAGGCCGGCAAGAGCTACAAGCGCAACGTCGTCGGGGTAACGGTCAACGCCAGCCTATGATCCACGGCGCCATCCGCAACCCGTCCGCAGCTGCGGCCGCGGCGCAACGAACGCTTCCAGCCACGCCTGCATGACTGCCTCCCCGCTACTGCTTCTGCGCCTACTCGGTCTCATGCTCACCTTCGGCCTGCTCGGCGCTGCGCCGGCGCAGGCCGAGACCGACGCGCAGTACCGCCTGGCCTCGGGCGACGTCATCCGTATCAGCGTCTTTGGCGAAAAGGAGCTCAGTATCGACGAGATCCGACTCACCGACGCCGGCACGTTTTCCTACCCCTTCATCGGCGAGGTGCGCGCCAATGGCCGCACCGCGCGCGAACTCGAGCAATTGCTGACCGCCCAGCTCAAGGGCGACTACCTGGTCGACCCCCGCGTCACCGTCAGCATCCTCAAGTACCGCGAGTTCTTCATCAGCGGCGAGGTCAAGTCGCCCGGCGGCTACCCATACCAGCCTGGGCTCACCCTGCGCCGTGCCGTCGCGCTCGCCGGCGGGCTCACCGAGCGCGCCTCCACCAACCGCATCAGCATCATTCGCGACAAGGACCCCAGCCGCAGGCCACAGAAGGCCACGCTCGACACCGAGCTCGAACCGGGCGACACCATCACCATCGAGCAAGGCTTCTTCTAGCGCCATGGCGTCGTACGTAGCGCCAGCCTCGCCGGGGCCCTAGGCCCTGGCCCTGCGGCCCGTACCGGCCTGCGGCACGCCCGGCCACTGTCCCGACACTCCGCCTCAAGCATCCAGGCCCCCACTGCGCGCCCCACAGCCGCACAGGGCCTCCCAACCGAGCAGCACACCGCATGGACACCAAGGACCCAAGCCTCGACCGCCGCTGGACTCCGCCCCGGGTCGCCGACGACGACGAAGACGACGACGAGATCGACCTGCTGCAGCTGTGGCACACGGTATGGCGGCGCAAGCTCAGCATCCTGTCGCTGGCGCTGGTCGTCACCATGCTCGCCACCCTCGTCGTGCTGTCCATCACCCCCATCTACCGCGCCATCGCCACCCTGCTCATCGAGCAAAGGTCGGCCAAGGTTGTGTCCATCGAGCAGGTTTACGGCCTCGAAGGCAGCGGCAACGAATACCTGCAGACCCAGTTCCAGCTGCTGCGCTCGCGTTCGCTCGCCGAGCGCGTAGTGCGCGAGCTCGAGCTCACCACCCACCCCGAGTTCGACCCCCTCCAGCAGCCCGAGCCACTCGTCGACATCAAAGGCCTGCTCGGCCATCTCAGCTTCCTCAACGCGCTCTCCATCACGCTCCCCGAACACCTCGAGGAAGAAGCCGCCCCGACCGAAGCGCAGCGATTCGATCAGGTCACCCGCGCCTTCATGGAGCGCATCAACGTCGAACCCCAGGGCAAGACGCAGCTCGTCCACATCCAGGTCGACATGGCCGACGCCCGCATGGCCACACGCGCAGCCAATGCGCTCGCCCGCGGCTACATCGAAAGCCAGCTCGAAGCGAGCATGGAGATGTCCATGACCGCCACCAACTGGATGAACAGCCGCCTCGGCGAGCTGCGCGACAAGCTCAAGGACGCCGAAGACCGCCTCCAAGCCTACCGCGAGCAGGAAAACCTCGTCGACGTGCAAGGCGTGGCCACCGTCACCGCCAACGAACTCTCGCTCACTGGCGACCGCATGATCGACGCCCGTCGCCAGCGCGCCGAGGCCGAGAGCCAATACCGCCAGATGCAGTCAATGCGCAGCGGCGGCTGGGAAACGCTCGCCACCGTGCCGGCGGTGCTCGGCCACCCGCTCATCCAGCAGTTCAAGGCCGACGAAGCCCGTGCTCGCGCCAAGGTCGAAGAGCTCTCCAAGCGCTACGGCCCGCGGCACCCCAACATGGAATCGGCACGCACCGAACTCCAGGCCGCCACCGCCAGCCTGCGCGGCCAGGTCGAGCAGATCGTCGCCGGTATCGAGCGCAACTACCAGCTCGCCATCGCCAACGAGAGCTCGCTGCGCGCCTCCTTCGACGCCAACAAGGCGCAGATCCAGGACATCTCGCGCAAGGAGTTCCGCCTGCGCGAACTGCAGCGCGAGGTCGACACCAACCGTGCCCTCTACGATACGTTCATGAGCCGTCTCAAGGAGACCGCCGCCACCTCCGACCTCGAGACCGCCAACGCCCGCGTCGTGGACGAAGCCACCGTACCCGCCACCCCGGTCAAGCCGCGCAAGGCGCTCATCGTCGGCATCGCCGGCCTGCTCGCACTCTTTGTCGGCATCGGCCTCGCCCTCCTGCTCGAGGCGCTCAACAACACCTTCAAGAGCACCGAAGACGTCGAAACCAAGCTCAACCTGCCGGTGCTGGGCATCCTGCCCCTGGTCAAGGGCCGCGCCGACCGCGCACGCATCGCGCGCCTGTTCCAGGCCAACACCGACAAAGGCTTCGCCGAATCCATGCGCACCGTGCGCACCAGCCTCGTGCTGGCGGACATGAGCGAGCCACACAAGCGCATCGTGGTCACATCCTCCATTCCGGGCGAGGGCAAATCCTCGGTGTCGTCCAACCTCGCCTATGCGCTCGCCCAGGTCGGCGAGACGGTGCTGTTGCTCGACGCCGACATGCGCCGCCCCATGCTCGCCAAGAACTTCGAGCTACCGGTGGGCACGCCGGGCCTGGCCAACCTCATCGCCGGCAACGCCCGCCTGGAAGACTGCATCAGGCACCTCGACGGCGTAGACCTCATCAGCGCCGGCACCGTCCCGCCCAACCCGCTCGAGCTGCTGTCCTCGCCGCGCTTCGCCGCCCTGCTCGACACACTGTCCGCGCGCTACAACCGCATCATCATCGACTCCCCGCCCACCCAGGCCGTCAGCGACCCCGTCGTGCTCGGCACCTTGGCCGACGCCCTCATCTACGTCATCAAGTCCGAATCCACCCCTACCCCGCTCGCCGTCAAGAGCGTCGGCCAGCTCCTGCAGCACAACGCCCCCGTCACCGGCGTCGTGCTCAACCACGTCGACATCAAGAAGGCGCAGAAATACGGCTACCGCTACGGCGGCTATTACGACTACTACGGCTACAGCACGCAAAAGGCCTGAGCCCACGCAGGCCCTGCCCGCTGCACACAGCCCGCCGCCGCGATGATCGACCTCCACGCCCACCTGCTGCCCGGCATCGACGACGGCGCCCCCGACCTCGCCACCGCGCTGGCGCTGGCGCGGGTCGCGGTGGCCGACGGCATCACCCACATGGTGTGCACCCCGCACATCCACCCCGGGCGCTACGACAACACCCCCGACACCATCCGCGCAGCCTGGCGCAGACTGGCCCTGGCGCTGCGCGAGCACGACATCCCCCTGCAGCTATCCGCCGCCGCCGAGGTGCGCTTCGGCATGGAGATCATGCAGGCCGTCGCCACCGACACCCTGCCCTACCTCGGCCGCTGGCAGGGCAAAAAGATCCTGCTGCTGGAGTTTCCCCACGGCGAACTGCCCTTCGGCGCGGAAAAGCTCACCGCCTGGCTGCTCGCGCACGACGTCGTGCCCCTCATCGCCCACCCCGAGCGCAACAAGACCCTGCTGCGCCAGCCCGGCCGGCTCAAACCCTTCCTGCAACAAGGCTGCCTGCTGCAGGTCACCGCTGGCGCGGTGGCCGGCCGCTTCGGCCCCGCCTGCCAGGACATCGCCCACCGCCTGCTGCAGGCCGGCGTTGTCACCCTGCTTGCCAGCGACGCCCACAACCTCGCCCACCGCCCCCCCCTCCTGCACGAAGGCCTCGAACACGCCGCCGCCCTCATCGGCCACGCCCTCGCCCAGCGCCTCGTCGACCACACCCCGCGCGAAATCGCGGCCTCGCACTTCCCCGCCAACGTGCCCTAAACGCGCAGGAAGGCGCGCCTCGCCCCCCTCATGCCCACGCCCCCCACCCGTCTGCCCTGCAGCGCCGCCGGCATACACGCCGCCCCACCCAGTCACGCCCGCCGGCACGCCTACCTGTATGGCCTGGGGGCACTCGCGCTGGCCCTCATCTACCTGGGTTGCCGCATCGCACTCGCCGGCCTCGCCGACTTCCAAACCCGTGCCTTTCTTGCCGACTGGGAACACCGCCGCAGCCCGCCCAGCGCACAAGCCTGGGCCGTGGCCCACACTGCTGCCGAGCGCGCTGTGGCGCACTACCCCACGGCCTACGGCCCGTACCTGGAGCGCCTCGGCTACGTGCACGCCTGGCAACACCACCACGCACCCTTCGGCGCCGCGCACGCGCAGCCCAGCCGTGCGGCCGCGCGCGACGCCTTCCGCGCTGCCATCGCCGCCCGCCCCACCTGGCCCTACGCCTGGCTGGCGCTCGCCGAGACCAAGCTCCGCCTGCTCGAATTCGACGCCGAGTTCCACCACGCCCTCACCCAGGCCCACGCCCACGCCCCCTGGCGACCGGACATCAACCGCCGCCTGGCCGAGCTCGGCTTCACCGCGTGGCCCCAGCTCGACACCGGCCCGCGCCAAGCCACGCACGAAGCCGCCCGCCGTGCGCTGAAGCGGCTCAATGCCGGCAGCGCCACCGCCTTGGTCGCCCAGGCCACCACAGCCGGCCAACGCCCTGCGCTATGCCGCAGCCTCGACGAAGCCACCCGCACCCGCCTCGCCCGCCACTGCTCCTGAGCCGCAGCGGTACACGCGCTGCCCCTGCCAGCCATGCAGCATTCCCCAACTCGGGGAACACACGCCCAATACATATCGCGCAGATGGTCAGGTAATGTAATCTTTATGGTAAAGTGATTTAACGCGTGTCATACCCGAGACGAGACCATGGCCCCATCGAACCCGAACGCCAGTCTTGTCGACACTGTCCCCAGCCTGGTCAATGCCACGCCCCCGGCGCGACATGTCGACACCCCACCCACCACCGACGGCCTGTTCTGGCTGCATTGGCTGGTCGCCGTGGCGTGCGCTCTCACCACACTTGCAATCCTTACCTTCGACAAGACCGGTGGCTTTGACGCCACCTACGGCACGCTGCTGGCCCTCACCGCCCTGCTGTCGATACCGGCGTACGCACTATGCAGCGTGTATCACCCCCAGCACGGCGCGCTCGAGGGCACGGCACACCTCACCCTGGGCTGGTGCGTGTTGCTCGCCTGCCTGCTCGGCATTGCCTTCGCCACCAAAACCACCCACGCCTACTCGCGCGAGGTCCTCGCGCAGTGGGCGGTGCTCGGCCTGGCCGCCCAAACGGCCAGCTACCTGGTGCTGCAGCGCTGGGCCAAGGGCCGCGTCGCGCATAGGCAACGCACCATCCGTGCCGCCATCATCGGCAACGGCCCGCTCGCCCTCGAGCTCGCCCAGCGCCTGCGCACCAGCGCGGGCGAAACGCTGGCCGGCATCATCGCCCCCGCAGCGGCGGAACACCCGCCCCCCGCCACGCTCGCCACCCTGGGCAGCATCGGCGACCTAGCCGATATCCTCGCCACACAGCGCATCCAGCGCCTGTACGTCGCCCTCCCCCACGACGCCGACATCAAACAGCTCTACCTGCAACTGCTCGACGCCAATGTGGACGTCGTCTGGGTCCCCGACCTGCACGGGTTGCTGCTGCTCAACCACGGCGTTACCGAAATCGGCGGCCTCGCCGCCATCAAGCTCAACGAGAGCCCCCTCACCGCCTACCCCAACGCCGCCCGCCTCAAGGCCGTCATGGACCGCAGCCTGGCGCTGCTCGGCCTGATCGCCCTCAGCCCGCTGCTCCTGCTGGTGGCGGTGCTGGTCAAGCTCTCCTCCCCCGGCCCGGTGCTCTTTCGCCAGCAGCGCCACGGCTGGAACGGCCAGGTCATCGAAGTGTGGAAGTTCCGCTCCATGCGCATGCATGACGACGCCCAGGTCCGCCAGGCCACCCGCAACGACAGCCGCATCACCCCCATCGGCCGGTTCATCCGCCGCACTTCCATCGACGAGCTGCCGCAGCTCTTCAACGTGCTGCAGGGCAGCATGTCCCTGGTCGGCCCGCGCCCGCACGCCGTGGCGCACAACGACTTCTACGCCAACAAGATCCAGGCCTACATGGCCCGCCACCGCATCAAGCCCGGCATCACCGGCCTGGCCCAGATCAGCGGCTACCGCGGCGAAACCGACACCCTGGACAAGATGCAAAAGCGCGTCGAGCTCGACCTCGCCTACATCAACAACTGGTCGCTGTGGCTCGACATCAAGATCCTGATCAAGACGCCCTTCACGCTGTTTGGCAAGCATATCTATTAGCGCCTATGTAAGCGCGGTGGCAGTCGCGAACACGAGCGAACAATGAATCGCCCCGGGTTTCCTAGACACCCTTTGCCTCATAATGAGGCATTACGGAGGTGTTGATGGAAACGAAGAAGGCGCAGCAGCGCTTCACCGAAGAGTTCAAGATCGAAGCGGTCAAGCAGGTAACCGACCGAGGGCATCTAGTCGCCAAAGTGGCTGTGCGCCTTGGCGTCAGCGCCCACAGTCTCTGCATCTGGATCAAGCGCTATTCCGTGCCAGCAGAGCAGCGCGCCCAGTACAACTGCAGACCGACGAGATGCGACGCTTGAAGGCCGAGTTGCGGCGCGTAACCGAGGAGCGCGACATCCTAGAAAAGACCGCTGCGTACTTTACCAAGCGGTCCGGGTGAGGTATGCCTTCATCGACGCCCACACGACGCAGTATCCAGTGCGTCACCTGTGCTCCACGGTAGAGGCCCATCCAATCGGCTATGACAAATATAAGCAGCACCCCTTCTCCGAGCGCTCGGCTGACGACGATCCTGTTGGCGTGCTGATTGCGCAATGCTGGGAGACCAGTGGGCTCGACTACGGCTATTGCAAGATCCATAACGATCTGCGCGACATAGGCGAACCATGTGGCAAACATCGCATGGCACCACCAATACGCTTGGTGGAGTTGCGCTCAGACGCCGACTATGGACGCCGCCCTGGTCGCAACGACGACCGGCCGAAGGTGGTCGCGCCGAATGTGCTCAAGCGCCAACTTGGGCCGACGGCGCCGAACAAGAGTTGGGTGACCGACATCACCTATCTGGACGACGCGGGATAGCGCACGTGACTCGCGCCGTCACTCCGACGATGTGACACAGAAGTAGAGCGACCAACGCAACCGCCGCCCAATAAGCTAAACCTAACTCATCGTACACCAGAAGCGTCAGCCCCACAGCATATCCACCAAGGAACAGCGAGCCCCTTATCCAGTGCTTCTTTTGGAGTAAGAGGGCACCCGGCACCAAGATAACCGCTACAGAGAGAAGCGGGTTACCTCTCATAAAGCCTCCCACATCTAGTCAAGTACGGCACGTAAAACCATCTACTCCGCTTACGAGCAAAAACTTGAGGTATATTTTACACGGAATTATTTTTTATATTTACGTTCCTACGCAAGAAGCAGTAACGTGTATTGCCGGCCCCGCATAGAAGTAGGTGAGCCGTTGGCCGGGTGCGATCACCATGCGCCGGTCGAGCGCGACGAGCTTTTGGCGCAGCCGATAAAGGTGGGCATGCATGCGTGACAGTTCGGGGTCCTCGCCAAGTGGGGCGACGATGGCCACCAGCGCGAGGCTGCTGAACTCGGTGTGCGGCGCGCGAGCAAGCTGACCAAGCAAGAGCGCCTCCTCACAAGGCAACTTGAGATTGCGCCCATCGCTGCTCGACAGCGTGCTGGTGTTGAGATCGAGATGAAAGCTCAATGCCCTTGTGCTGTTGGCGCGCTCAAGATCGCTGTATCGAATTACTCCCATTGTTCGTCTCCCTACTCGCCTACTTGCTTTATGTGAGCAAGGCCTTTGCCCGCGGTGCAGCGGACTTGGCCAGCGCCATTTCCGACTGCCACACGGTCTGCAGACCCCGATGTGCGTTACCGCTCGCCGGCGGCTCTTCAACGCGGCTTGGACGCGAACGACTTCGCTTGGTGTGGTGTCCGGCGAGCACTGCGATCGCACACAACACCACGAAGGTTGCCGCGTTGGCTGGAATCTGAAAGTTGAAATCGGTCGCCGCGTGAACACCCAGCGCAACGATGCCCATGGCGGCGCCGAACCCCACGCCAGTGCCGTAGGTCGAATCAAGCCGCCACAAGGCTTTGAACGCGTGGAACAGCGCAAGCGCCACAAAAGCCGCGAGCGGTAAGGATCCGAACACGCCGAACTCGACAACGAACTGCACATAGTCGTTGTGCGCATGATCGAAATGCAGCGGGATGCGGTGGTCGGGGAAGCGTGGGAACACCGCCTCGAAACTTCCTGCCCCATGGCCGGTGAGCGGGCGTTCGCGCACCAACGGGAGGGACTGAAGCACCACGTCATCGCGCAGTTCGTTCGCGGTGGCAACGACCGCGCCGTCGACGACAACGTCGGTCAGGCGGGTATCGACGAGGCGGTTCTTGAGCCGTTCAAGACCGAAGTATTGGCTGACGATAAGGACGTCGATCACGACGATGCTCAGCAAGATCGCGACGTTGCGCGCACGATGCTCGCGATTGCGAACAACGAAGATGCCGGCGACAAGGACCAGGCCGACGAAAATGCCGATGTTGCCGCCGCGCGAGTGCGTCATGACCAGGGCAATGACCATGATCACCAGCGCCATGCGCAGCCTTGCCTTGGGACCGAGGACAAGCTCCAGACTACTGCGCCAGTTGATCGGGCGGCCGTC
This sequence comes from Thauera sp. 27, assembly GCF_000310125.2. Lineage (NCBI taxonomy): Bacteria > Pseudomonadati > Pseudomonadota > Betaproteobacteria > Rhodocyclales > Zoogloeaceae > Thauera > Thauera sp. 27. The sequence goes on along the minus strand of NZ_AMXB01000006.1, from coordinate 94,947 downwards.
TCGCAGCGCAAGCAGAAGCCCGATGCCGCAGGCAAGCGTCAGCTCCAGGTAACCCGCAAGGTGGTTGCGATTGATGAACGTACCGGTGGCGTCGCCTAGATAGCTGGCCTTTGGGCCGACGAGCAGCCACTCGACGCCCGACAAGGTCATGAGTGCCCCGTAAAAGGCCTGCAATGTGCCGCTTACCACGAGCGTGGCCAGTAGCAGGGTGAGTCGACTACGGGTATGGAAGAGCTCGATGACGACCACGAAAAGCAGGCAGTAGGCCAGGCCCAGCGAGAGCGACCTGAAAGTCGCACCGGGATCTAGCGTAAGGCCTCCCAGCCATTGAATGGCTACCCAACACTGGGTCGCCAACAGGGCCACGACCATCGGCAGGCCCGGGCGCCAAGCGGAATTGCCAGCGCGGGGCGCGCGCTGACGGCTGCGTACGATCGCGCACCCCAGCCCAATCGCACCTAACACCGCAATGAAGATCCCGATAGCCCAGTCCCGATTGCTACCCAACGGTAAGGGCAGCCACACAAGCACACAAAGAACGAGCCCAACAAGGAGACGCTCGAACCGGGAATGATGTTCGTCCATTGGGTAGATGCGCACCTGGTGGCTCAAAGGGACAATGCAGACGCTCGCATCTGCCCTGGGCCGGGGATGTTTGCGGAGAACTATACTGCCGATTACCCGTTTTCAGCGCAAGCACGAAATGTTGTAGAGGTACATCATTACCCCTATATTCGACACTCCTTGCATCCCGGCGCAACCTCACCACGCACCCGAGGCCCTCAGAACGCCCCGCCGACGCCACGCCTCGACCTGATGGCCCGAAAAACATTACCTTTGAGCAGCATCAAACTTACCCTCTCAGCGAGACACTAGTATCGACGATGTCTCCCGACAGCCTTACTGATACAGGCACATACAACCGCAAGGGCTTACCATGACGTCAGCGCCCCTCCCGCCAGCCGCGCCTTCAAGGCGCCCGGCACTATCGAAAGCCTCGCCCCCTCGAGCGCCTCGCCGACCGCTCAGCTGCGGCGCACTGGCATTCGCCCTGCTCGCCTTGTCCGGTTGCGCCAGTAGCCCAGAGCTGGCAACGGCCGCCCCCACCACGGCGACGACGACGCTGGCGCCGCAGTTGGTCGCAAGCAGACCCAGCACTTCGCCGGCAGGGCTGGAAACAGCCCGGATCAAGCGCCCCGTCGTCATCACCGGTGTGCGCAATGCCGGTGAGCACGGCCCCGCGGACGACGCCGCGGACGACGCCGCGGCGGCGCGGCTGTTGGCCTTGCGTATCGCGCTCGAGCGTGCGCTCGTCGATTCGGGCCGCTACGAACTGGTGAAGCGGAACGATTTGCACCGAGGCCGCGCAGCCGGCGGACGCAGCCCACAGCCCGGCGCCGACACCTTGCAATTGAGCGCCGAACTGCTCGAGCGCGCTGGCCTGAGCACGGTTCGCCTGCGCATTCACGACCCGGCATCGACCACGACGCTGATGGAGTTCGTCGGCGAGGGGGTCCCACTCTCGCGCACCACGCGCCTGTTCGGCGCGGACAAGGCGGGCGCCGACGGCGCGCAGGCTCGCCTGGGCGCACTCGACCATGCCGTGCGCCAGGCGCTGCAGAGCGCCTCTGCAGTGCTCGGCACCCTGCCCTGGCAAGCCCCCGTCCTCGAGATCGAGGACGACAAGACCATCCTCATCGCCCACGGTCGCCGCCTTGGGCTGAAGCCGGGCATCCTGCTCTCGATCCAGACCCGCGAGCACAGTCTGCCACGGGGGCAGGCACAGCCCCCTGTCAGTCTCCCCGGCCGCGTCGTGGGCGAGGTGCTGATCGTCGACAACGGCAACGGCCCCGGGCAAGAGAACGTCGCAGTCGGTGCGCTGGTGTCCGGCTCGCTGCGCGGCTACGAGATGCGCGAGTTGGTGGTGCGCCTGTGCCGGCCGAAGGGCTACTTCGGGCACGACTTCGGACATGATCGCCAGTGCGCGGCCAAGGCGACAGCGGTGGTCGGCTTCGACGCCGAGACCGCACTGCTGAGCTTCGAACCCAGCCTGCTCGACGAGGGCGAGGCCGTCACCACGCCCTACTCCATGCCCGTGCAAGGGCCGTCGGCGGTGTTCTGAGCAGAGGCGTGCCGCGCTCATAGGCCCCACGCACGCCGAAGCGCCTGCAAGGGCTTGCGCAGCAACTGCTGGGCAAGCGGGATACGCTCGCCGGTGATGCGAGCCGTACCGCGGGCGCCGGGCAGCACGGCCGGCGGCGTTGCGCGCCAGTCGGCATCGACCGCGATCGAGGGCAGCTGGTCATCGGACAGCTGCACGCTGTAACCACGCCGTACCACCTGTGCAGACAGCGCGGACAAGGGGCTGCGGTCGAGTGTGACCTGGACTGGCGCCCCTTCATCAACGAGACTGAAGTCGGCCAGCGGCACCATGATGCGCAGGCGGGTGACACGCGTGTCGGCGATGCTGAGCAGCCGCTCACCCATCCGCACGGCCGCCCCCGGGAGGCGGTCGGGGTCTTCGAGCAGCACCTGGCCCGACAGCTCGCTGCGCAGCTCGGCCCGCTCGAGCTGCGCGAGCTGGAAGTCGAGCTCGAGCTGCGCGCGCTCGAGCTCGATCTGCGTCACCGCCACACGCGCCCGGGCGCTGGCGTCGTAGTGCGACGCTGCGCGCACCCGCGCGAGTTCGGCCTGGGCGACCGCCAGCGACTGGCGCGCCTCGTCCACGTTCTTCTCGAGCACGCGGGTATCCATGCGCAGCAGCAGGTCTCCGGGCTCCACCTGCTGACCGGGCGCTACCTCGAGCGTTGCGATCACGCCGTCCAGCGCCGAAAACACGTGGCGCGGCTCGGCGGCCACGACCTGCACCGGGGCCGTCACCGCTGCGGGCACCGGTACCAGGGCGGCCACGAGCACCACGGCAAGGCCTGCGAGCAGCGCACGCCTGCGCGCGCCTAAGCGCGGCGGCTGCGGCGACGGCATGAGGGCGCCCAGCATGGCCCCAAAGCGGTGCGCGAAGAGCACCTCCTCGTCCGTCCATGCGCGGCCGCGGTGACGCTCGAGCCACAGAGCATGGCGGCCCGGCTCGCCATCGCGCCCCGGCAGCGGCCACCACAGGATCTGGGTGCCGCCCTGAGCCGCGATGACACGTTGCAGCGCATCCGCGAGCGCTTCCCCTGCGACTTCGCTGCGCACCTGCGCCGGCCGCGCCGAATGCCCCAGACGAGCCGGCCCATTGCCCAGCCCGAGCTCACCCGCGGCAATACGGATCGCATCGGCAAGCACCGAACGCTCGGCAGGCTTTACCCCCGCACTGGCCTGGCAAGGCAACAGCGCCGGGACAGATACCAGCACCGCGCGCTCGCATGCGAGCACCTCGCCGATCCGGTTCGCCAGCAACTGCCCGGCCTTGTCCGCATCGCGTACCCCAGCGAGGGCGGTGCACAAGCGCAACAGGCGCCCGAGCAAGAGCTCACCGGCCTCGCGTCGCCCCTCTTTCACTGCTGCACCATGCCCTTCATGCCGTGCACAACGCCGTTGGCGGGCTTGGGCAGCGCCCAGATCACGCGGACGGTGTTGCTGCGCAGGTCCACCTTGGCCGACACCGCCTCGACCTCGACGTCGAGCTCTCGGTTGAGGTCGGGCAGCACCAGGCGCGCGCGCGCGCCGCGCTTTAGCCCCGCCGCCGCCTCCGCAGGCACGTCCCCCACTGCACGCAGACGGGTGTTGTCCACGATCTCGACGATGGGCATGCCCGCCTCCACCCACTGGTATTTGCTGACATGGCGCTCCACAACCGAGCCCGAGAAGGGCGCAACCACCCTGGACATCTGGATCTGCTGGCGCAGGATGCGGTTCTCGGCCTCGAGGACGCCTTGCTCAGCGCGCGTACGCCCGAGGTCATCCTCCGTCTTGAGTCCCTGATTGACCAGGCCCAGGGTGGTTTTTGCCAGATTGGAGAGGTAGGAGATCTGGACATTGTTGCGCTCGATCTGCAGTTCCAGCTCGCGACTGTCGACACGCGCCACCAGGGCCCCCTTCTGCACCTCGCTGCCGACGTCCGGTACGAGTTCGAGGAGCTTCCCCGAGCGCCCCATGGACAGCACCACCTGCTGACGCGACTCGATGGCCACGGGGACTTCAGGCAAGGTCGCGGCAAAGCTCGAGCTGGCGAAAATGACCGCGGCGACGATCGCAGAAAACAGATAGACCAAGGGCGTGCTCATCTGGATACGGTACGAACAAGAAAGCTGAGGAACTGACCAAGGACGGACACCGGCTGGAGCTGCAGCTCGACCCACGCTGGCGTTGCATCGGGAATGCGCTCGGCCATCGCCGGCAGATCGACGATGAAGCTGAAGGCCTGGTAGGCATCGCGCGGTTGGAGCGCCGACCCCGTGCGCAGAGCGGCAGCGGTGTCGGCGCCCAGGTCTTTGCGCCCCGACTGCACTGCCGCAATGGGGCCGCCAAAGCGGTCGTAAAGGACGACGCTCGGTAGCGACTCTGCCGCCCGTGGCTGGGCCTCGGCCACCACGACCTCGGGCCCAGGCAGGCCGGTATCCCAAGGCCGCAAGCGGGCACGCGTGAGCCCGGCGGGGTCGAGCAGTGCGCTGTACCTGTCTTCGACCAGCGCATTGACGCGAAGCCGCGGCGACTGTCGGACGCTGGCCAGCACTACGTCCGCGGCAACGGTATCGCCCACCTGGTAGTCGGGATGGCGTTCAACCAGCTCACCCCCTGCAGCGGCATGGACCACACGCTGGGCGAGACGCGACTCGGCTGCCGCACGCGCTGCGAGAAGGCGACGCTCCTCTTCCTGCAGCCACTTGCGGTAGCCGCCCTCGCTGCCGCGGGTGTCGAGCGCCTGCTGCTGCGCGCGGTTGTGGCGGAGCTCGATGTCGAGCCGGTCCAGCGCATGGCGTTGCGCCGCACTCTCGAGCACGAGCAGCACGGCGCCCTCTTCCACCGCCGTGCCGACCGCGGGCGGCAGCGTCACGATGCGGCCCTCGAACGGTGCGCTGACGTATTGCAGGCGCTCGTGCATGAGCAGCCCGGGCACGGCCAGGGTGCGCTCAAACGGCAGCACCAGCGCAAGGGCCGCAGCGCCGAGCACGCCGAGCGTTGCCAGCGTGCGCCGCCGCGACCCGATGCTCGCGCGCTGTGTGACGAGCGCGCGCAGTTCGCGCGCGAGCGGGCGCAACAGCAGGATGTAGAGCTCCAGCGCCGCGACCAGCACACCTGCGAGGGCGCCGATGAAGGCGAACACCGCCATGGCGATCGCGATCGCCACGAAGACCCTGTAAGCCAGCGTCGCGACCGCATAGGCCACCATGAGCGGCGCCTGCGGCGGCGCCTCCGGGGCCTGCCCCCGCCAGCCCAGGCAGATCCGGCGCAGGCGATGGCGCAGCAACGCGAAGGCGCGCGGCTGGAGGTTGTCGATTCCCCACACGTCCATCAACAGGTAATAGCCGTCGAAGCGCATGAAGGGGTTGAGGTTGATGAGCAACGTGGACAGGATCGACGCGCTGGACAGGTAGAAGGCGAGGCTGCGCAGTACGCCATCGGGCAGGACGGACCACAGCAGCAGGGCAGCGCCCGCCACCGCAAGTTCAAAGCGGATGCCTGCCGAGCCAATCTGCGCCCGGCGCCGCCGGTCGGGTTCGCGCCAGGCGTCGGTAACGTCGGTGTAGAGGATGGGCCACAGCAGGATGAAGGCAACGCCCATGCTGCGTACATGAAGCCCCTTGAGCTTTGCGCTCAATGCGTGCGCCAGTTCGTGACCGAGCTTGAGCGCGACCAGGCAGGCGATGAAGCTCACAAAACCGGTGGGCGTGAGCAAGTAGCTGGCGGTAGAGAAGTAGAGCTGGGCCTGCGGCAGGGCAAGCAGCACCCCGAGCAGGCCGACGTAGCGCAGCGCGCGCACCGCCAGCGGGTTGGCGAGCGGCCGCAGCACCGGCGCAAGCCGGGTAAGCCATGCGTCAGGGCGCAGGAGCGGGATCCGGTAGTAGACGTAGCCATGCAGCATCCGCGTCCAGAACCCGGGCTGGCCGCGCCCGGTGCCATCCGCTGCGGTGTCGCCCTCGCGGCACAGGCCGGCCCGCCGCAACTCGCCCAGGAAGGCGCGCAGCGCGGCCGGTGTCGGCGGCGGCAAGCCGAGCCCTTGCACACGCTCCAGTGCGGCCGACGGCGACGCGCCGCTGCGCAGCGCTTCGACCACGACGGACTCGACCTGGCCAACACGAAAGTAGCGCCCGCTGACCGGGTCTTCGATCACCCACGCTGCCTGTCCGCCCTCGTCCGCAGCGCTCACGCGCAGTTCGATGTCGGCGCGCAGGCCCTTCCAGCCCGCGTCGAGCGCCTCGAGACCCGCTGCAGGCTTGCCCTCAACCATCATCGTCAGCGCCTCGCCCCGGCCTCTCCCGCCGGACCAGCCGGCGGCGGTGGCACGATCAGCAGGCCCTCGGCGGGCAACTCGACCACGCCCGGCTCCACGCCTTCGAAACTGCTGTCACCCAGGGTATGGGCGAAGGCGTCTGCGAGCGGTGCATTGAAGCCTGACTCAGGGCCGCTCGCCTCAGCCACGAAGGCGCCCTCGGCGTTCAGCCCCACCGGCGGCACGCCCGGCGCAGTCGGCACGGCATACGCCAGGGAGCCGCGCCCGGTCGCAAGCAGGTATTCACCCGGGGCCGCGGCAGGAACGAAGCGGCACCCGATGCCGAGCAGCCGGTGCAAGGTGCAGACCTCGAACACATCCGCCTGTGCAAGCGCCTTCTCGGCATCCAAACCACTGTCCACATCGGGGTAGCTGAATGGCTCCAGCAGCACCGCGTAGTCAATCACCTCGTAGGCGAACGCGGACTGGTACTGCAGCGGCGACACCCACTGGAGCCCGGCCTCGTTAGGCGTGCTCGCCTCTGTACGGCTGCTGAACACAAAGGGCAGCGGCGCGGGGGTCACGGTGATCAGCGCACGGTGCTCCACACTGGTCAGGCCAGGACTGCCATCGCGGCCGCTATTGTCCCAGACGCGGAATACGAAGCCGTCCGCTCCGTCGAAGCCGCGCGCCGGTTCGTAGTGCAAGCCGGCGAGCGCACTGCTCGCAATGAACTGGCCCGCCTGCACGGCGACGCCATCGAGCAACAACGCGCCATGCTCGGGCAGCGCGACTACGCTGATGCCCGCCATCGCGTCGCCGTCGGCGTCGGCGAACGGGAACAGATCCGCCGCAAGCTGCAGGCGGCCGTCCGCCGGCACGGTGAGCCGTTCGGGGTCGGACGTCAGCGGCAGGTCTGCGCTCGTCGGCGCATCGTCGACCGGCAGCACCGTGATCAACGCGCGGTGCTCTGCACTCGACAGCCCGGGCCCGCGCCCCTCGCCGCTGTCGTCCCAAGCCTTGAAGCCGAAGCCATCCGGGCCGTTGTAGTCGGGCAGGGGTACGTACTCGAGCGTCGCCAGCGCAGCCGCATCGATGTACTGCCCCACGGCCACCGCCTCCCCTGCAAGCAGCAGCGTCCCATGTTCGGGCAGCGCGGTGATCGTCACCCCGGCGAGCGCGTCGCCGTCGGCGTCGGCAAACGGGAACACCGTCGCCGGCAAGGGCAAGCGGCCGTCCTCATCCACCGTCAAGCGCCCAGGATCGTCGGCCTTGGGCAGATCCGCACTCGTCGGCGCATCGGCAACCGGCAGCACCGTGATGAGTGCCACATGCTCCGCACTCGACAGCCCAGGGCCGCCACCCGTCCCGCTGTCGTCCCAGGCCCGGAACCTGAATCCATCGGGGCCGTTGTAGTCCGGGTTCGGCACATATTCGAGCATCGCCAGGGCCGCCGTCGGGATGAACTGCCCGGCCTGCACCGCCACGCCGTCGAGCAGCAGTACGCCGTGCTCGGGCAGCAGCACGATGCTGACGCCCGCCATCGCGTCGCCGTCGGCGTCGCCAAAGGGGAAGACGTCCGCAGGCAGCGGCAGGCGTCCGTCCTCATCCACGGACAGCCGCTCAGGCGCGCTCGCCAGCGGCAGGTCTGCGCTGGTCGGTGCATCGTCGACCGGCAGCACCGTGATCAACGCGCGGTGCTCAGCACTCGACAGCCCGGGCCCACGCCCCTCGCCGCTGTCGTCCCACGCCTTGAAGCCGAAGCCATCCGGGCCGTTGTAGTCGGGCAGGGGGACATACTCGAGCGTCGCCAGCGCAGCCGCATCGATGTACTGCCCCACGGCCACCGCCTCCCCTGCAAGCAGCAGCGTCCCATGTTCGGGCAGCGCGGTGATCGTCACCCCGGCGAGCGCGTCGCCGTCGGCGTCGGCAAACGGGAACACCGTCGCCGGCAAGGGCAGGCGACCGTCTTCGTCCACGGTCAAGCGCTCAGGCTCGCTCGCGAGCGGCAGGTCGCCACTGACGGGCGCATCGGGCACAGGCTGGACCTTGATCACCGCACGATAGTCCGCACTGGACAATCCTGGCCCGCCCTGGTCGCCGCTGTCGTCCCAGACGCGGAAGCCAAAGCCGTCATTGCCGTAGAAATCGGCCTTGGGAACGTACTCGAGCCTGGCGAGCTCTGCAGGCAGGAGCAGCTGCCCGGCTCGCACCGCCTCACCGTCAACCGACAGCGTGCCGTTCAGCGGCAGATCAACGATTGTGATACCCCCCAGCGCGTCGCCGTCCGCATCGGCAAACGGGAACACCCCGGCGGGCAGCGCCAGGCGAGCGTCCTCATCGACCGTGAGCCGCTCTGGCGCGATCGCCTGCGGCAGGTTGGCGCTCGTGGGCGCGTCGGGCTTGGCCACGACGGTCAAGGTGGAGCTGGCAGCCCCTACCGCGCCCTCGGGATCGTGCGCCGCCACCGTGATGCCGATGCTGTGGTCGACGTTGGCACGCGAGCTGTTCGCGTAGGTCCATGCCGACAACAAGGTCTGGAACTCGCCCACGGTCGCCGTGGGCGCCGTGGGCCGCACCGTGTAGACCTCCGTCGTACCCTCGCTGACACGGCTGATGGAGAACAGGGCGCTGCCACCGGCAAAGGTGTTGATGAAGTCGCTCGGTGGGCCGTCCGGGTTTGCGATGGTGACCACGACCTTGCTGAGCAGGTTGTTGCTGTCCGGGTCGAGCAGCCGCAGCCCCGGCAGCAAGGGCACGTAACCGGTGCGATTGACTGCCTCTCTGAACTGCCCATCGGCCACACTCACGCTCGGCGCGGTGTTCGTCGGTTCGATGACGATGCGCTTCTCGAGCGAGACGGAGCTTGCATCCTCGCGCACGCCGTCGTCGTCGAGGTCGGTGACGCTGATCCGCACCGTGCGCGTGTACTGGCGCGGGTCGGTGTCGAGGTTGTCGTAGTGCACGCTCTCAAGCACGCGCGCATAGGTGTCCGGTGCGGCCACACCCGACACGGTCAGGCGCAGTTCGCCGACCACACCATCGGCACCAGGCCTGAACACGAGGCTCGCCACCAGGCTGCCATCGGCGGGCAAGGCCACGCTCAGCCGGTCCAGGGTTCCCAGTGCGTCCGCCGCACTCGCTGGCGAGTCGCTGATCCACACCGAGGCCTGCGTGAGGTTCGCGCTGTCCGCATCCCTTATCGTCAGACTGCCTGGCGCAAACAAGGCCAGCGGGGCACGTGATGCCGGGTCGGTCGGTTCGAAGAAGCTCAGGCTCACCGGGCTGGTGTCGCTGATCACCGGAGCGTCGTTGAATGACGACAGCAGCAAGGGGCGCGAGACCATCGCCTCCTGGGTACCGTTGCCCAGCGTGAAGCTCAGATTGCGCACGCCTTCCACGGGGTCCTGCGATACGTTGGCGTAGCGCACCAGCGCAACCGTGTTGCGCAGGAGCTCTTCGGCTTCTTGCGGCGTGTTCTCGGCGAGCAACTGTGCCGACAAGGAGAAACTGATCACGCCAGCGCTCGGGCTGGAAACGACGAACCCGCTTCCGGGTCCCAAGCTCGGCGGCACGATCACGTCGCCCGCGCTACCGTCTTCCAGTGCGACGACGGCCCATATCGCAAAGCCCTCATCCAGGACCGGCAGCTCCGATGGATCAATCACCGCGCGGTAGCCATCTCCCTCCCGGTACTGGATGCCCGACAGCAACTGAGTGGCGGAGAACGTGGCCATGCCCTCATCGAGCAGCTCGAGCGCAGCCAGGAACATCGCACCGTCGGCGGCCGTGTCGTGCTGCAAGTCAGCGCCAGGCGCCTCATCGGTGCCCGGACCGGGCGCGTCATCGTCATCGGGCGAGTCTGCCTCACGCGCCTCTGCGAGCTCGACCATCAGCGCCGCATCGAGCACGATGCGCTCTTCGAGTGGAACCAATCGCAACATGCGTCAGCTCCTCAGCGACGGGGCCACCCAGCAGTCGAGGCCCCTGGCCTTCAAGTCCCCGCACAACCTGCGTGCCTCGGCCTCGGGGAGGTGGTGAAAGCGCACTCGCTGCAGGGTGCGACCGCGATCGGTCACCGGCCTGACGGTGGCATCACGACTGTCGAGCATGCGCAGCGACAGCCCGCGCACCTGCGCCAGAATGCTGTCGGGTGCCCCCGGCTGGACAAACGCCCCAACCTGGATGTCCCACAGGTGCGCGCCCGCAACCTGATGCGCCGACAGGCTTCCACGCCCCTCCGTGGTGCTGGGGAACGACTCGGTGAGCGTGGGGGTGACCGCCGCGCTCGCGAGCACCATGGGTTCGGGATGGATGGGGATGGCCACAGCGGTCGGCGTGTGCGCGCCGGCGTAGTCCGCGGCTGCCTCGCCACCGGCTTCCCCCTCGCCGGGCGTGGGGGTGACGGCCTGGCCTTGGTAAAGCATATCGCCCAGTTCGACCAGGTTGCTCTGCCACATGTCGGGCGCAACCCCCACCGAGGCAAACAGCTTGGCATAGGCGGTGAACAGCTCGACGACCGCCTCGTCGCGACGCAACTTGGTCGCGAGGTTTTCGAGCAGGCGCTGCGTGTGCTGCATGTCCGTGGCCTGGCCCGCGGTGCGCAGAACCTCGGTCATGCCTTCGATGTCCTGCGTGATCTTGTAGCTGTCGTCCATGAGCAGGAAGCGGTCCGCCTTGATGGCGTAGTCGAGCAGCCCCAGGTGCACCTGGGTGATCACCGACGCGGTGACGAGCACCCGGTCGGCCTCGCCACGCTCGACTGCAAGCTCCCGTGCCTCCATGCGCTTGAACTTCGCGGGCAGGGCAAAGAGGTTCCAGCTCAGCTCGGCGCCGATCGCGTTCCAGGTGTTGGTCTGCAGCAGCGCGTTGTCGTCGTAATGGCGGCCTGCAAACAGGCTCACACCCGGGAACAGGCTGAGCATCGCGGCACGCGCATCCTCCTGCAACATCAGCGCCTGCAGGTCGTTCTCGAACAGCACGGGGTGGTTGCGCAGCGCGACGAACTCGAGCTTCTTGATATCGAGCTCCGTCGGCTTGGGCAGCATGTTGATGACGGCACGCAAGTCCGGGCGCTGCAGGCGCAGCTCCGTGCTCTGCTTGAGCCCCATCAGCTGCACCAACTCGAGCCGCGCCGTAGATAGATTGCCGTGCAGCTTCTGGATGGCAATGGAGAGCTCGATGAGCTTGAGCTGAGCTTCCTTACCCGCGAGCAGGCTCACGCTGCCATTGCGCATGGATGCGCTCAGGCGCTCGTACTGGCGCTCCATCTGGCGCTTGACGTTGTAGCTGTATTCGAGCGCGTCCTCAGCCGCCGCGGCCCGCCAATAGGCCGTGATCACGTCGAGGGCGATACGCTGGCGGATCTTCTCGCGGCGATACTCGAGCTGGGCTTGCTGCATGTCGGCCTGGTTGCTGCGAATCGATGCCGTCATGAAGTCGAGCACGTTCCAGGTCAGGCTCAGATCGGCCGTGCGGCTGTTGCGTGGCTCGCTGATCGAGCTCGTACCCAGCGAGGTTCCGTCGGCACCGACGGCGGACTTCACCTCTGGGTCGCTGCGCCGCAGCACGCCCGCCTCTGCGCGAAGCTCCGGCAGCATGTCGAGCTTGGCCGCCACGCGCTCGCGCGAGGCAATCTCGAGTTCGTACTCGGTGACACGAAGCTCGAGGTTGTTGCGCAGGGCGATGTCCAGCACCTCCTCGAACGCGAGCGGATGCGCGGGCAAGGCGTCGCCGCGCAGGGAGGCCAGCTGCTCGAGGTCCTTGGCGAGGTTGGCCTCGCGCTGCGCGGCACGATCGAACTGCAGCGAACTGCAACCTGTCGCCATGACAAGACCGGCAAGCGCCAGGCAGAAGAACAAGGGGCGAGGACGTGGAGACGACATGAATCAACCTCGTTCGTTGGATTGCCAAATCATTACCTAAACGCTAGCCAGTTTATGTATGCTTACCTCATCCACGCCATTCACAGAACTCACCGTTCTCACGATTCCATAACAAAACCTTACCTTTCCATCAAAAATCGACCACTCCCTTGCCTGCGATGCCCAACGCTACCGCCTCGCGCCCACCGGACGTACGCGCCGTTGGCCTGGCCCTGATCCTCGTCCTCCTTTCGCTCGGCGCACTCGGCATACTGAGCGCCGCAGCCTCCACACCCCGCGTCGAGACGATCCGGCTCGGCAGCGACCTGCCCTTCGAACTTCTTGTCGATGACGATGGCGCACTCGACGCACAAACCGTGCTCACGCTGCCCAGCACGCAGTTTTCGTCGCATGACGGCCCGCTGTCGCAAGGCTACACGCGGGCGGTGTCGTGGCTGCGCTTCAATCCACCCGCCCCGCGGCCAGGTGGCGCCCCCTGGTGGCTCGTCGTCGCACCGCCGTATCTCGATCGCCTCACCGTGTTCGTGCCCGGCGCAGATGGCTACACCCGCATGGAGACCGGCGATCTGCTGCCCGCAAGCGCACGCCCGGTGCGCGACCGCCACTTCGTGCTGCCCATGACGCCGGACAGCACGCAACCCATGCTGATCCGCCTCGAGACCACGAGCGTCAGTCTCCTCTCCGCTTACTTCACCTCGCCCGAGGCCTTCGTCAGCCAGCGCGCCAGCAGCAGCTTCCTGTGGGGGCTGTACTTTGGAATTGCCTGCGTCACGACCCTGCTGTGCATCGGCCTGGGCTTCATCCAGCGCTCACGGCTGATGCTGGCGGTGTCGGCCCTCGGCGTCGCCTACCTCATGGTGGCGAGCACCCAGGGCTTCACTTATGTCCTGCTGTTACCGGACCGCCCCCTGCTCGCCCACCATCTGACCAGCATCAGCACCCTGCTCACGCTTGCCGCGCATCTGTGGTTGCTGCGCGAGGCCCTCCTCACCCGCCAACACTTCCCACGCACGGACAAGGTGCTGCTTGCCGGCGGCGCGCTATTCGTCGGTGCGGTGACCGCCCTCCTGCTCGGTCTGTACGGCCAGGCGATGACGGTGCTGATGACCCTGAACGCGCTGATCCATGCCCTGGCCGTCGCCACCGCGCTGCGTCTGACCTGCCTCAAGGGCGTGTCGGCGGGCACGAGAGCGATCGCGATCGCGGTATCCATCACGTCAGCACTGGCGATCCTCGCGGCGCTCAGCGTGCTCGCCGTGGTACCGGTGTCTCTGACGCTGCTCCACTTGTGGCAGTACGCCATGCTTGGGCTGATGGTCGCGATCTTGCTCGCCAGCGTGCATGAGCTGCGCATGCAGCAGCAAAGACTCGACAGCCTGCAGGCCGAGCGGCTGGGCGCCGCCGAGGCCAGGCGCCAGCACCTGGAGGATCGCGTCAAGGAGCGTACCGCCGCCCTGCAGCACGCCCACGACCAGCTCGAGCGCGCGCTGCGCGACGAACGCCATGCGCAGTTCAAGCAACGCCAGTTCCTGGCCATGGTGTCGCACGAGTTCCGCACGCCTCTGTCGGTGATCTCCGCCGCCACCGGCAACCTGGCCCAATGCCCCACGCCCAGTACCGAGGCGCTGACCCACCGCCTCGCGCAGATCAACCGCGCCACCCGCCGCCTGACCACGCTGACCGACAACTGCCTGGCCGACGCGCGCTTGTCAGCCGCGACGCTCGTCATCGAGCAGGTACCGACCGACCTCGCGGCCTTGCTCGAGAATGCTGCCGAGCTGGCACGTCTGTCGTCACGGCAGCTCGTGCAGGTAAACATCGAGCCCGGACTGGACACCCAGTGCCGCTGCGATCACGCGCTCGTCACCATCGCGCTTTCCAACGTCCTGGACAACGCCATAAAATACGCGGCCAACAGCCCTATTCATGCCCGCCTCACCGCGGCTCAGGATAACTTCATCCTGACCGTCAGTGACGAAGGCCCCGGCATCAGCCCCGCCGAAGAGGCGAGCATCTTCGGGCGCTACGAGCGCGGCAGTGCGGCACACAATGTGTCAGGCTCGGGGCTTGGCCTGCATGTGAGCAGGGAGATCATGCGCGCCCACGGCGGTGACCTGCGCCTCGTGCACACCGGCGGCGCAGGCGCCACCTTCGAGTTCAGTCTGCCGCGCCGGCCACCAGGTACGCAGGCACGCCAGGTCACATCATGAACATGACGACACTCCATATCGCGATCGTCGAGGACAACGACGACCTGCGCGACAACTTCGAGTTCTTCCTGCGCAGCAAGGGCCACATCGTGTGGGGGGCCGCCTCCGCCGAATCGTTCAGGCGCCAGCGCCAGGTCACCCGGACCGACATTGCGCTGGTCGACCTCGGCCTGCCGGGCGACGACGGGCTCTCCATCATTCGCGAGCTGCAAGCGGAACCCACATGCGGGCTGATCGTGATAACCGCACGCGGGGAGATGCAAACCCGACTCGAGGCCATGAGCGCCGGCGCCGATCATTACCTGGTGAAACCCGTGGATCTGCGCGAACTCTACGTGACCATCGAGGCCACCTGGCGTCGCCTGAGCGCCTCGCCAAAGCCGTCGCTACCCCGCAACGACGAGACGCTCGCAGCAGAGGCTGGACAGCTCTGGCGCTACAACCCCAGCGAACGCACGCTGACCGCGCCGAACAACTGCCAGCTTCCCCTCTCGAACACCGAGAACCGGCTGATCGACCTCCTCACCGCTCACGCAGGCGAGCTGCTGCCAAAGCCGCAGCTTCTGCACGCGCTGTATAGCGGTGAAGATACGAGCGACTTCCATCGCGTCGAGGTCGTCCTCAACCGCCTGCGCCAAAAAGCCCGCCAGCTCGGTCTGATGCTGCCGATCCGCGCGGTGTTCGGCAAAGGCCTGGTGTTCGCTGCGCGCTGCAGCCGCGCCAAGCCCTAGGGCGCGCTGTGGCCGCGCTCTTCGGACGAGCGGTACGAAGGTTCGTGCGGCATCTCGGCGGGACGGCTTGCGGACGGTATGTCTGCGTCGCTGTGCCCCGGCAGCTCGTCGAGCTGACCAGTGCCCCAGGCCCGCAAGCGTTTCCCGGGCTTGAAATGAACGACACGGCGTGACCGGACGTACACTGCCTGCCCGGTGCGGGGATTGCGCCCCATTTTCCCCGGCAGGACGTGGGTGCTAAGGACGCCGAAGTCACGCACTTCGAAACGGCCTCCAGCGGCAAGCCGGCGCTGGATCTCATCGAGAATCACGGCAACCGAAAGCTCCACATCCCTGCGCGTCAGCGCCGGAAACCGACATACAAGGCTATCCACCAGATCGCTCTTGAGCATCTACGCTGCATCTCCCATCAGACTACCCTGGCGCTCATGAAAATCATACGCACAGATCCTCGGTCGGCCAGAACCCTTCAGCGCGCTCAACGCGGCGCATGATCGCGTCCGCACGCCGGCCGCGCACGAACAAGCCCTTGTCGCTCAGCCCAGCGGGGCGGAGCAAGCGACGCTCGAACGGGTCGTAGTCCGCGGGCTCGAACCCGTGGCGCTCGAGCAATGCGCAGACACGGTGCCAGCGTGGCGCCAGGCCCCGACACCCGCGCCCCGTGCCAACGATCACGGCATCCAGCCCGGGCCGCTGCAAGGTCAGCTGCGCGCCTCGCAGGACCTCGAGCTCATCGCCACAGACGTCCACCTTGAGCACCTGCGCCACGTCATCGCCCAAGGCCTCGTCGAGCCGCTGCAGGCGGACCACGCCTTCCCCCTCTGCGCACGGATCCGCCCGCAGCCTGCCACCCGCGGCCGCGGGAAAGTAGCCCCGGCCGCTGGCGTCCGAGACCCCGATCCGCCTGCACTTGACAAGCCCCGCGAGTTCATTGAAAGCCACGTTACGCATCAGCGCCGCCGCCGCCGCCTCCGCTGGCTCGAACGCCGTCACCCTGGCCGCGGTGACAGCGGCCGCAAGCACCGTGTAACTGCCCACCCCGGCACCGACATCGACGAAATGCTCCGCTGAGCGCAGGTAATGCGCCACGAAGCTCATTGCCGCGAAATCCTTGAGCACGAGCAGGCGCAAACCTGCAGCCTCGCGGCTGCGCCGCTCGCAGAACAGCCAGGTGTCGTTGGCAAACGGGAGTGGAAGTGGAATGGCGCCGACGGCCAACCTGCATGTGACCCAGTGCGCGAACATTCGCGCCATCGCACCCGGGAGATCAGCGCGATTGACGGGATGCCTCCAAACGCGCAAGAGCATGCAAGTCTCCGTTCCACACGATGCCGCGAGTGCTCGTCGCAGCGCCTCGCGACGGCGGGCTCATCACGCCCGCCGTGTTCTTCTGTTTGTATAGTATTACTTTACACTACATTACTTACTTTTATACATGAGGGGCGTTGCCCCGTGCAACACGATCGACTACGCCTTACGACGTGTCGCCGTTGAATACATCTGCGCAATGGCATCACCGAAATGAGCCGCGAAGCGCTTCGTATTGAAAAGCGGCCCGTCACGCAGCCGTTCCCTCAAGCCCGCCCTTATCGACTCGAGCGCGCTGATGTCCGATGCGAACTTGACCGCTTTCCGCACGTAATCATCCTCGTTCTCGGCGATCCACTCCGGCAGCCCAGCATTGTGAGCGATTGACTCACCAAGGTGCGACAGAAACCGCTCACCCTTGAGCGTAAGAATGGGCACCCCCATCCACAGCGCATCGACCGAGGTCGTACCGCCAGGGTAGGGAAAGGTGTCCAGGACCATGTCGACACGATTGTATGCCGCGTAATAGCCAAGCGAGGGACTTCGTCCTTCGAGGATCAAGCGCTCCGGCGCAACCCCATGGCTGCGGAACCTCGCCGTGACGTCCTTGACAACCTGCGGGTCATCAAGTTGATGACATTTAAGGAACAGCCTAGCGCCAGGAATCTGATTCAGGATGCCGGCCCATAGCCGCAGGACCCTCGGCCCGGCCTTCGTCATGTTGCCGAAACAGCCGAAAGTCACGACCCCGTTCGCGCGCGCGGGGAGCGCGCCGACGGCCGGCGCGTGACCAGGCGGCTCGCGACAGAGCCAGGTCTCGGGCAGCCGCCACAAGGTCTCGGTAAAATGATCCGCTTCGCACTCGGGGGCCACATGGGGGTCACCGATGAAGAAATCCATCTCGGGCACACCGGTGCTCGCAAAATAGCCCAGCCATGAGGCCTGCACAGGAGCCGGCTTGTAGGCGAACACGGGCAGGCGGTTCTTAGCGGAATGCCCGGAAAGATCGATCAGAACGTGAATGCCACGCTGTTGAATTATACGCGCAGCTTCAAGGTCGTCCATGCCGAGCAATGACGTCCAGTCGGCAAAATACGGCCTGATACGCACCGTCAAGTCGTCGCCCTTGCTCGCCATGGAAAACGCATGGAGTTCGAAACGCGCAGGATCGAGGTGCTTGATCAAACCCTCGGAGAAGTAGCCGACGGGATGGTTATTGAAGTCACCCGATACAAGGCCAACCCGCAGCCGCTTCGTGCCGATCGTCACCCAGTTAGTAAACTTTGGTTGCGCACGCGTGCTGACAATTTCCCCGTACCGCTTGGCCTCATCGAGCAACTCGATCGCCGGTGATGATTCATAATAATTTAGACTGAACAATAGGTTGCTGCGAGCCTCGACGAAGGTCGGCCTCAAGGATATGGCCTTGCGAACGCTCTCCGCACCGGCGCTGAGCTGTCCGAGCCGCTCGAGGACGCCACCCAAATTCATGTGGCATTCGGCACGATCGGGCGCAAGGCGTATCGCTTCGCGAAAAGCCGCCTCGGCAGCCTTTAGCTGCCCAAGGTCCTTAAGCACATTGCCAAGGTTGTTGTGCGCCTCGACCAAGCCGGGTTTGAGCCTAATCGCCTCACGCAGACTGCCTTCGGCATCTTTCAGCCTACCCCACTCCTTCAGCACCACACCCAGGTTGCAATGCGCTTCCGCGTAGTTGCGATCGATGCTGATCGCCTCTCTAAGACACTCCTCGGCGCGCTCGAGGTCGCCAGCACGCTTGAACGCATTGCCCAGACCGTTATGCGCGGCCGCTACCTTTGGGCTCACACGCACCGCCTCTCGGTAACTCGCCTCGGCTACATCGAAGCGGCCGAGACGCTCCAGCATGATACCAAGGTTGCAGTGTGCCTCGGCGTAGGCAGGCCTGAGCCTGATCGCAGCCTGAAAGCTCGCCAACGCAGGCTGGAATTCCCCCCGCTTCGCAAGCACCTCGCCCAGCCTGCAGTGGGCCTCAGCAGCGTCGGGTTTCAGTCGAATCGCCTCGTGGAAACACGCCTCTGCCTCCAACCAGCGTCCAAGCTTGCAAAGGAGGTCGCTAAGATGCAGGTGCGCCACGACGTGCTCGGGCCTGAGGCGTATCGCCTCCCGATAGCTCGCCTCCGCAGCCTCCAGTTCCCCCAGGTCCATCTGGGTCTTGGCGAGATTGCTGTGTGCTTCGGGATCCCCAGGCGCGAGACGTGTCGCCCGCTTCATCGGCTCGAGTGACGCGCGGACCTGCCCGCGCAGCCTGCGCACCCCACCGAGCGCCTTCCAGCCGAAAGGATGATTGGGGTGTCTGCGCGTTAGCGCAACGGCGTGGCGCTCCGCGGCCTCCAGCTGCCCCCCGGAAAACAGGCGAATGACCTCGTTGATCTCATCCTGCGTCGGCACTTGCGGCTGCATGATCGCGCCACCGCTGTCGCCCACTGCCACGCGCTCGAACTGCGACCGAGTGCCCTTGCTCTTCCTCGCCCTTACCATCACCACTCCTTGAGCCTGCGACCGCAGCCTCGCGGACCACCATTGGGTCCGAAATTAACCAACAGGCTACAAACCTGCCCAAGAAAAAAAGCATGCGCCGTTCGGGACTCCGCATAGTGCTCGGCGCCGCTTCAAGCGGCGGGAACACCGACAGCTTCCTCACATCTAGCGAAAGGTACAGTTCGATTTTATGGTATCTTTACCTATACTACCATCGGTAAGTGCGGGATGGGCGTTGCCTTGTCGGATGCGACTCCGCGCGCACGGTCATACACACCGGGTACCGCGTGCCAATACGACGAGCAAAAGACCAAACGGAAGGCATCATGAAAGCCAGACGGGCAAATTACGACGACGAACTACATGGCCAGGCGAAGGCGCGCTCGACAGAGCCGATCGAAGAACGAACACAGAGCTTCGCCCCATCGGCCACACCGCTACGCGACGATGCGCAAATACCCCAAGGCCCACCGTCTCAGTATGCACCCGCCAACGAGGCGCTCGCCTTCGGCTGCGTGGTCGTCGGCCGGGACACGCAGGTGTCCGGCACCCTCCAGGTCCCCGGCACCCTTCGCGTCGAAGGCCGCATGGCAGGCAGGGTGGAGGCCGACGAGGTCATCATCCTCAGCGGGGGCACCATCAGCGGCGAGATCACCTGTGGTCACGCAGTCATCTTCGGTACGTTCAGGGGCGATCTTGATTGCACCGAGGAGCTCGTGGTCATGCGGGATGCGGTGGTCGAGGGCGACCTGCGCTACTACAAGCTCGTGCGCGCCGAGACGGGCGCGCGTCTGAACTGCACGCTCAACTATTGCGAAGAACCCGCCCCCATCCACAACATGGCGCCCGCAATGGACAGGATCACGCCCAACTTCGACAACCTCCCGCCCGGGCTCGAGAAGGAAGACCACGAGCTCGCGAAGGAAGTATTACCCTTGCCGACAACGCTCATGTCACGTCTCTTCGGCTCGAGCAAACCGCATTGAGCTCACACCCCACACCGTCATCGACCGCAGCACTGAAGGAACAAGAACACCCATGACTCAATACCAGGACTGGGAGGCCGGCTCCCTGATCATCGGCGAAGGCGTACGCTTGAATGGCAAGATCGAGGCGCCAGGAACCGTGCTCGTCAATGGCGCGATCGACGGTGACATCTCGGCGCAGGACATCCGTATTGGCGCCTCCGGCAGAGTGAGCGGCAGCCTGTCGGGGCAGAACATCGACCTCGCAGGCCAAGCGGGGCAGTCGATTGCAGCGGTCAAGCACCTGGTGATCCGCTCGGGCGCGACGGTGACCGGCAACATCAAGTACCAGACCATCGAGATCGAGAGTGGCGCGCGTATCGAAGGCAGCCTGGAGAGCAACGACCGCGTGGAACGCCCCAAGGCATCCAACCTGATGCGGGGCTGAAACCAACGCTGGATGCCATCGGCAGACGCCATCGAGACATCCCTTCAATTCGACGCATACGCCCAGATGTCAAGACTCATCGTCCTCAGCCTCGCATTGCTTGCCGCACACGCCCAGGCTCAGACCCCCTCGGTCGGCTGGAGTAACAGTTACGCCTTTCCCGGCGTCTCACGGCACCAGACAAACATGAACCAGGCCGACATGATCGAGAAGAAAGAGTCTGGCTACTATGACAATATCGGACGTAATACCACCTATAACAACGTCAACACGTTCAACACCAACACCATCGGCTCGATGACCGAGGCCACCGTCACCATTACCGGTGACGCGAACACCGTATCGACCTTCTCGACCAACGCGGGTGGCCAGGACGGCTCGATCAGCGTACAAGAGATCGGGCTCAACCACTCCAGTTGGTCGAGCACCAAGGCCTACGGAGCGGCCGATTGACCTTAGCCGCACTGTGGGTGGGCGGTGCCCGTCTGCTAACCGCCATAGGCCTGCTCGCCGCTGTGCAGGGCTGTGGCACGGTCGGCGTGCCGACGGTCGTCCCCGAGCGTGACGAGCCGCTCTTCAGCGGCCCGCCGATCACCGACATCGTCACCCCCTACGACAACGCCCTGAGCTGCCTGCGCGGCCGCATCAACACCGAGGTGTTGCGCTTCTCGGTGGGCTCCATCCTCGACGCCACCGGCAAGGAGCAGCTCGCCGACGGCGGCACCGCCAAGTTCGTCACCCAGGGCGCCGGCGACATCGTACAGTCGGCGCTGTTTCAGGCCGGTGTTGTCCTGGTGAACCGGCGCGACCCGCGCATCATGGAGGCGGAGGCCAAGTGGGGCATCCGCGACACCAAGAGCCAGATCGCCAGCACCTTCTACATCACCGGCAGCATCAACAGCCTCGACTTCCTGCCCGGCAGCGGCTTCGAGACGCAGATCGCCGGCCTGGGGCCGCGCTACCGCCAGCACCGCATCCTCATCGGGCTCGACCTCTCGCTTACCGAGACCCGCACCGGTCGCGTGCTCGCCAACGTGCCGCTGCAAAAGCAGCTCGTCGCCACAGAGGCGGGCTTCGGCATCGGTCGCTTCTTCGGCAACACGCTGGTCAGCGTGGACCTCGGCAACAACCAGCGCGAGGCAGTGCACTTTGCCCTGCGCCAGATGCTCAACCTGGCCACCTTCGAGCTGCTCACGCAAATGATGAAGCCCGAGGAGTTCAAGGACTGCTACGCCCTGGTCGAGGCCGTGCAAGGGGTCAGCACCAACACCCCGAGCAGCCAGCGCGTAAACGCCTACCGCGCCAACCTGGCGCGCGCCGCGGCCGCGGCAGCGGTGGCGGCCGGTGCGCCTGCGGTCGCAGCGAGCCCCCCCGAGGCGGAGAGCGCCGCGGGGGACGGCGCCACCGTGCAGCCCAACGGTGACGACGGCCGCTCGGGCACTGGCGCAACAGCGCCCACCGCACCCGCTGCGGACAACGGCGGCCTGGCCCCTGCGGCGGAGGCCGACAGCAGCTACTTTGCCGACGAGCAGTCTTCACCATCGGCCGCCGCCCTGCAGGTACTGGAACTGCGCCGCAGCGGCGCCAACGCAGGCAACGGCGCGTCCAGCGGCGAGTTGGGCGCTGCGAACCTGGCGCAGCGCTCGATCGATCCCGCGTGCCGTCCCGCCCGCGACGGCGAGGCCCCACGCATCACCCCCCTGTTCGCACGGGCACCTGCAAACAAACTGCGCGTCACCAGCCCGCGCGCCGGTACGCTGTGCGTGAGCGACGGCAGCGGGCGCGACCGCGCGGTCGCGCTGCGCGCGGGCGAGGCCGTGGAGCTCGACGGCCTCGCTCCGTGGCATCTTTACATGCCCGGCATACGTGCGCTGGAGCTCAATTACCAAGGTAACGCCCTACCGATACCATCCTTCGTAAACGATCGAATGGAACTGCTCGAGCGCAGATGATCTCTCGCGCGGTCGCCGCGCACCTGCCGAATCACGGCCCGATAACGGTTGGTACGCCAGGCCCCACCAAGCATTCACCGGGCAGTGATGGCGCGACGAGACCGCAGCGAAAATTTACTTACTTGCTCCAAATCAATATTTACCTTTTTAATTGTTTACCTGTACCATCCGACACGCGTGGTGTCGTGCGCGGTCGTGACTCGGTATCCCAGCCCGCTTGCGCACCAACTCGAGAATGGCCCTGTTCGCCAAGCATCACCCTGAACGTCCTCCGGGAACAGGCCGGCGGTCAACCCTCTATGGAGTACATCATGAAATTCCAGAAAACCGCGATTGCGCTGGCAACGGGTATGGTTCTGACTGGCAGCGCTTTTGCTCAGGCGGTAATTCAGGTGCCGAACATCAGCGGCCCCTTCTTCAGTGACATGTCGGGCGCAACGAGCTTCTCGGACATTGCCGCCGCGATCAGTGGCGTCTCTGGCGGGCCGAACGTCAGCGCACTTGCCGCGTCGATCAACGAAGCGGGCGTGTATGGCGCCATCACCATCGAAGGCGCCACGATCTCGTTCAGCGCCATCGAGAACGTGAACGCCACCGCCAACGCGACCTCGAGCAACATCGAGTCCGCCACCGCGACCGCCAAGGCGATCAACGGCAACAGCCTGTCGACCACCGTCATCGGTGTGATGAACACCGCCGACCTCGAGAACCGGGTGAAGGACAACCTCACCACCGACTTCGCCGCCCAAGGCATCGAACTCGGCGGCTTCTCCTCCGGCGGTGACTTCTCTGATCTCGCAGCGCTCGGTGACGTGACGACCCAACTCGGCGGCGTTGAGATGGTGAGCGCTTCGGTCAACGCGGGCAACATCGCCGGCAACATCGCCATCGTGGCCTCGAACAACACCCCGACCTGGTTCTTGAGCGAGGCGGCTGTCGCCTCGGTCAACCTGACCAACCTCGAGGCCTCCACCACCGTGATCGGCGCGATGAACACCACCAACGCGATCTCCGAGGTCATGCGTGACGTGAACCTGAAGACGGCTATTCAGGTGGTCAACGGGAATTAACTCCCCTTGACCGCTCGCAGCTTATCCCCGGCCCCCCTTCGCGGGAGGCCGGGCCAGGTTGCGAGCGCGATCACCGCGCCTCGCCGTCTGGACGAAGGCTGATCAGGGTAACGGCTTCACGGTCGGTCTTCGTCCGCTTCACCCGTCTCGAAGTGCCTGCGCGCCGCACGCTGCCGCTTGCGCTTACGCGAGAACACTTCGGCTCCGAGAAAGAGTGCCTTGGAACACGTCGCCCCCCTCGTCGTCGATCTTGACGGCACGCTGCTACGCTCCGACCTGCTCCTCGAGACAGGGCTGCTGTTCGTGCGTGACCAGCCCCTGCGCGTGCTCTCGCCGCTCTTCTGGCTGGCGGGTGGCAAGGCGGCGCTCAAGCACCAACTCGCCCACGCAACCGACCTCGATGTAACCCGACTGCCCTACGATCCGGCGGTGATTGCGCTCATCACCCGCGAGCGCGCGGCGGGGCGCAGGATCGTGCTGGCGACGGCGAGCCACCACCGCCTTGCGGAACGGGTGGCCGCCCACCTCAGGCTATTCGATGACGTGATTGCCAGCGACGGCAGCCGCAATCTCTCCGCACATGTGAAGCGCGACGCCTTGGTCGACGCGTATGGCGAAGGCGGCTTTGATTACGCAGGTAATGCGCGCGACGATCTGCCTGTATGGCAAGCCGCGCGCCGTGCCCACGTCGTCAATGCACCCGCTGCGGTCAGGCGCCAGGCAGACGCCCTTGGCAATGTCACCGAGGTGATCAACTCGCCGGCGGGTGGGCTGCGTGACTGGGTCGCCGCGCTGCGGCTTCACCATTGGCTCAAAAACCTGCTCATCTTCGTGCCATTGCTGGTTTCGCACCAGATCGTGGCATGGCCCTCGGTGACTCATGCCATCGTCGCATTTGTCGCGTTTGGGCTGTGCGCGTCGAGCGTCTACATCCTCAACGACCTACTCGACCTGCGTGACGACCGCCACCACCCCCGCAAGCGCGAGCGCCCGTTCGCCGCCGGGCGCCTGTCGATCAAAGCAGGCTTGGTCGCGCTTTCGTTGTTGTTGCTGGTCGCCTTTGGCCTCGCGCTGCTGTACCTGCCCACAGCCTTCACGCTCGGGCTCGCCGGCTATTACGGGCTCACCCTGAGCTATTCACTGTGGCTCAAGCGCCACATGGTGATCGATGTGATCACCCTCGCCATCCTTTACACCCTGCGCATCATCCTAGGCACGCTCGCCCTGGATCTGCCGATGTCGTTCTGGTTGCTCGCCTTCTCGATGTTCATCTTTCTGAGCTTGGCGCTGATAAAGCGTTATGCCGAACTCTATCAGCTACGCGACCGTAGCCAGGGCACGAAGGCGCGCGGCCGCGGCTACTTCATCGATGACCTGCCGATGATCGCATCGCTGGGCGCCGCCGCGGGCTATATGGCCGTAATGGTGCTGGCCTTGTACATCAACGACGCTCACAGCGCTCAGCTTTACCAGCAGCCGGAGTTCTTCTGGCTCGCCTGCCCGCTGCTCCTTGTTTGGATGACCCGGCTATGGATGCTCGCATACCGGGGGCTGGTACATGAAGATCCCGTTATCTTTACGATCCGCGATAGGGTAAGCCAGGGGATTGCGTTGATTCTGGCATTGGTATTCTGGGCGGCGCTATGAGCAGCGCAAGTCTGCTGTCGTGGGGACAATTCCCGCGCTACCCACAGTCGCCTACCGTCTGCCACTGGCCTGGGGCGCTCGCCCCGGCGTTCGCAAAGCTCGCCGCCGCCCATGGCAGTACACTTGCCTATGGCGCCGGCCTGAGCTACGGCGACAGCTGCCTGGCTGCCAGCGACCACGTACTCCATACCCGCGCGCTCGATCGCTTCGTGGCCGCTGACTGGACAGCCGGAAAGGTCACCGCGGAGGCCGGCGTGAGCCTGGCGGATATCCTGCGCATCGCGGTACCGCGCGGATGGTTCTTGCCCGTCACCCCCGGAACAAAGTACGTGACCCTGGGAGGGGCCATCGCCAATGACGTCCATGGCAAGAATCACCACCGCCGTGGCACCTTTGGCTGTCATGTCCGCCGCTTGGGCTTGTTGCGCTCGGACCTCGGGCGCATCGAGTGCTCCCCGCACTCACACCCCGCGCACTTCATCGCTACCATCGGCGGCATGGGGCTGACCGGCATCATAGAGTGGGCCGAGCTCCAGCTCGTACCGATCCGCAGCAGCCGCATCGACGGCCTCACCCAGCGCTTCGGCAACCTGGATGAGTTCTTTAGCCTCTCGACCGAGCTCGATGAAGCGCACGAGTTCTGTGTGGCGTGGATCGACTGCCTGGCCAAGGGCAAGGCACGCGGTCGCGGCGTCTATATGGCCGGTGATTTCGCAGCGAAGGGCCCCTTGGCCGTCGAAACCAAGCGCAAAGTGACCGTCCCATTGACGCCGCCCTTCTCGTTGATCAACGGACTGTCCCTGCGCGCATTCAACGAAGTTTACTGGCACAAGGCCCCCGTCACGCGTCGGCGATCCAACACCGGCTACGACGCTTTCTTCTACCCGCTCGATGCACTACTGAACTGGAACCGTATCTATGGCCGCCAGGGCTTTCAGCAATATCAGGCGCTGATCCCCGAGCACGTCGCCCGTGACGGCATCAGCGCACTGCTGGAGGCGATCGCCGCCTCGGAAACTGGCTCTTTCCTCGCCGTCATCAAGCGCTGCGGCTCGGTAAACAGCCCGGGCCTACTCTCCTTTCCCAAGCCCGGCACCACGCTGGCATTGGACTTCCCTCACCAGCGCGACCTTGGCGAGACGCTCTTTCCCCGCCTCGACGCCATCGTGCGTGAGGCAGGCGGTCGGCTCTACCCCGCAAAGGACGCCCACATGACCGGCGACGACTTCCGCCGCGGCTACCCCGCATGGCAGCAGCTGGAGGCACTCCGTGACCCAGCCCTGCTTTCACGGTTCTGGCGAAGGGTGACCCAATGAAGCGCATCCTGATCATCGGCGCCACCTCCATCATCGCAACGGCTTGCGCCCGTCGCTGGGCGATGCACGGTGCGACCTTCTTTCTGGCCGGACGGTCCCCAGAAAAACTTGCCGCTCTTGCCAACGACCTCACGGTGCGCGGCGCGCGAGCGGTCACGAGTGCGCAGTTTCTGGCGCAAGACACAGCAGCACACCCCGCCCTGCTGGACGCAGCGCTCGATGCCTTGGGCGGCATCGATGTCGTGCTCGTCGCCCACGGCAGCCTTCCAGACCAGACCGCCTGCCAGGCGGACCCTGGCTGCGCAATGGAGGCATTCGAGATCAACGCGAGCTCGGTCATCGCCGTGCTCACCCTTCTGGCAAACCAGCTCGAACGCCAAGGCCACGGCGCACTCGCTGTCATTACCTCGGTCGCGGGCGACCGCGGCCGACCAAGCAACTACGTATACGGCAGTGCCAAGGCAGCGGTGTCCGTGTTCTGCGAAGGCTTGAGAGCCAGGCTGCACAAAGCAGGCGTGTCGCTGAGCGATATCCGCCCAGGCCTTGTCGACACACCAATGACGCAGGGCATGGCACTGCCGGCCGCACTGGTCGTACCCCCCGACGTCATCGCCAAGCGAATCGTAACCGGGATCGAGCGTAATGTTGACGTGGTTTACGCCCCTGCGTTCTGGTGGGCGATCATGCTGGTCATCCGGTACATTCCGGCCGCCATCTACAAGCGCCTTACGCTGTAGACGCTCCGTCAAGTCAAACAACATACCAAAATGCGCTTCTTGAACCTAGCGATCACGATCGGGTTGACCCCAGTCATCTTCCTGATGGGAACCCGGCTTCTCGACGCTTACGATGAAGGGATCATCGCAACCGGTGCAATGCTGGTCAGTCAAGGCTGGATTCCGCACATAGACTTCTACGCAAATTACGGCCCTGCAAGCTTCTACCTGCCCGCGGCGCTCGCGGCACTGGCCGGCGGCGACCAGTTCGGCGTGCGCTGGGCCGACGCGCTGCTGCGCGCAATCACGGTGGTCTATTTTGCAGTCTCCCTGAAACTGCTGATCGGCGATCAATACCTCCGCAAGCCCGCATTCTGGTTACCAACCATCTCCGTGTTGCTGCTCCTCGCGAGCGTGAGATTTCATGGCTACCCCCTGTTCGCCTGCATGGCGATATTTTTCCCAACTGCCGCCTACCTCATCAGGAACGCGGCGGGCGAGCTTCACGTTGAGACTCTTCTGATAAGCGGCCTCTTGTGCGGGCTCTGCGCCCTCTTCCGATACGACGTCGGCTTCTATCAGTATGTAGCCATTTTTATATATTACATTCATCTTACGCAGACAAAAGCCTATGCACTGAAGGATACCCTGAGCAAGCTGGCCATCTTCTCGGCTTCCGCTGCCCTTCTCCCGTTCGCCTGGCTGCTTTATCTGTACGCTTCAACCGAAAACGGCATCGGCTTGAGCAAATTCATATTTGACATCATCACGTGGCCGATCGAAAACTACGCAAAATTCCGCGGTCTGCCGCTACCTTTACTGAACAGCGTCAGTGTATTTGTCATCTATCTGCCGTTGATTGCTGCACTGCTCGTCATTGTGGACAGCATCAGAAATAAAAAGATATCAATATTCCAGACACTCCTTTTGGCTGCGACCTTGCTGTTTTACTTAAAAGGCTACGTCAGAATCAGCGCCAACCACATCCTCGCCTCATTGATTCCGGCCATCCTGATGCTCGCCTACGCTCACGTAAGCACCAAAGGATTTGTGCGGCATACATCTGGACTATTGCTGCTGATATTCCTCACCTCGACAATCAAGGTCGCGACTGTCAATTTGACATCCGGCATCACAATATTCGCCCATTTCAGAAAGAGCGTGGCAGGCTACTTCAATGAAGAATCGAACGACACCCTCTCGCCAAGGGCAAGCAGCAACCCACTCGCGCGGGCCAACGAACATTACCGGAGAATGGTCAACCAGACCTTTCTCCTGAATATGAACCGTTTGAACGCGATCACCTATCTGAGGCAACGGGTCTCCAGGGGGGACCGCTTCTACAGCGGACTACCTCAGCACCAGAAGATTTTCGTCAATGACGTAATGGCCTACTCCCTCCTTGGTGCGCTTCCTGTCGGCCGCTGGCACCACTTCGACCCCGGCCTGCAGAATACGCATGCGATCCAGGCGCAGATGATCTCTGACTTCAAGGAAAACACTCCACAGTACATTCTGCTCGACGCCACTTGGGAAAACCATATCGAGCAGAACGACAGCCGGCTGTTCTCCGGGGTGGATCTCCTTGACGAATACCTTAGAGCGAACTATGTCGTTGATGTCTCATTTGGCCCCATATTCATCATGAAGCTAAAGGCCCAATGAATCCGCTGCGCACCTGAACGCGCAACGAGATCGGCGATGACTTACCACCCTCTGGCGAGTATCAAACTGATGTAAGCGTGAGGAAAAAAGATAACCATGACGAGCAGCAAGATCATCCTTACCGGTGGCGCTGGGCTAGTAGGTCAAAACCTGGCGATCCGCCTTAAAAATAGCGGACATTCGGATATCGTCGTGATCGATAAGCATCGTCACAACCTCGATATCTTGCGCCGTACTTTGCCGGAAATCACCGCGATTCACGCTGACCTCGCAGAACCGGGCGCGTGGCAAGCGAGCTTTGCAGGTGCCAAAGCCGTGGTCATGCTGCAAGCGCAGATTGGCGGCACCGACTACAACCAGTTTGTCCGCAACAACATGGGCGCCACAAAGCGCGTGATTGACGCGATGAGATCCCACGACATCCGTCACCTCGTGCATGTCAGTTCGTCCGTCGTCCAATCCAGTTCAAACGATTTCTATACCGACACAAAGAAGGCCCAGGAAACACTGGTCATCGAGAGTGGTATTCCGTGTGCGGTGCTCCGACCGACACTGATGTTCGGGTGGTTCGATCGCAAGCACCTCGGCTGGCTGTCTCGTTTCATGAAGAGGGTTCCCGTATTTCCGATACCCGGAAACGGCAGTTATATAAGGCAACCACTTTACGTTGGCGACTTTTCAAAGATCATCATCAGCTGCATCGAGCAAAACATTACGAGCGGCATCTATGACATATCAGGACACGAGAAGATCGAATACATCGAGATGATACGAGCAATCAAACGCGCAACGGGTGCGCGCACGTTCATCTGTCGTATTCCATATCGTCTCTTTCACGGACTTCTGTGGCTTTGGGCTTGCTTCGACAAAAACCCACCATTCACCACGCAACAACTCGCCGCGCTTGTCGCCAGGGATGAGTTTGCAGTGTAAGCGGTAACCGAGCGGCGTTCTTGCCTACTTCGAGCGCGGGTGGAGATCGGATCGAAGCGGATTGGCCGCGAAGTGTTGCTTCCACAGCCTTGGGGTGAGTTGCGCGACATCGGCGGCAGGGTGCTGGCCGACGCGCTGGAGCACATCGACCAGATAGGCATAGGGGTCGATGTCGTGCAGGCGACAGGTGGCGATCAGGCTCTGCGCGATCCCCACGTATTTCGCGCCGACCTCGGTCCAGCAGAAGAGCCAGTTGCGGCGGCCCATCGGCACTACGCGTAGCGCCCGCTCGAGGTGGTTGGTGTCGATCGGCACCTCGGGGTCGGCGAGGTAGACCTCGAGGGCGGCCCGGCGCTCACGCACGTAGGCCAGGGCAGTGGTCAGCGGTGAGCTCGGCAGTAGCCCCTGGGATTCGAACTGGGCGTCGACCCAGTCGAAGAACCGGTCGACCATCGGCTTGGCCTGGGCGAGCCGGTATGCGCGGCGTGCCTCGCCGATGAGTTGTGCCTCACGGATGTGCTGCTCTACCGCGTAGAGCTGGCCGATCATCTCCAATGCCTGCGTCGCCCGTTCGGGCTCGATCGACTGGGCCTCGAAGAATTTTCTTCTCGAGTGCGCCCAGCATTGCGCGCGCGTGAGCCCGCATTTTTGTGCGTAACGTTCGTAGGCCGCGTAGCCGTCGGTGAGCAGCACCGCCCCCTCGGGCGGTGGGTCGGTCCCCAGGGTCTGCGCAATGTGTTTGCCACTACGCCCCTCGTGATAGGCGAAGCAGATTTCGTCGCGCTCGCCATACACCGGCCAGAAGTAGCCGCCCTTCATCTTCCCCGGGCCGGCGCGCCCGGCCTTGATCGGGGTCTCGTCCATCGCCTTGATGCGACTTGCGCGGATCGAGTCGAGCTGGGCCGTAAAGACCGGCTCGAGCAGCGCGAGCGCCGCGTGGGTGAGCTGCGTGAGCCACGGGCGCGAGACCCGGATGCCGTTGTCCCCGAGCCGCTGATGCTGGCGGTACAGCGGCTGGTGGTAGCAGAACTTGTCGGTGATGAGCCCGGCGATGAAGCTCACGTCGGCGCGGCTACCGTCGATCACCCCGGCGGGGGCCGCCGGGCAGTGGATCGTCTGCGTGTCGCGGCGCTTGATGACCGGGCGTACGTACTTGAGGATCACGTAGCTGCCCGGGCGCTGCGCCAGGCGATGGCTCACCTTCTCGCCGATCACCTCGAACTGTTCGGCGGTGAGGCCCTCGGTCTCGGGGTTGGCGAGCGTGATCGTCTCGACCGGGACGCGCGTCTCGTCGAAGAACAGCGCCGAGTCGTCCTTGCTCTGGGTGAAGTCGGTGCGCGACGCACGACGGGTGTGTCCCGCCACGGTCTTGCCGGGGACATCGGGCTGTGTGTCGGGGATCGGCAACTCGCCCAGATACATCTGCGTGGTGTCGGGTGACACCACGCGCTTCTCGCTCTTCTGGCCAAAGAGCTGGCGGCGGAACCACTCAAGCTGATGCTTGAGTGCCGCAAACTCGAGCCGCATCGCATCCATGTCGCGCTGCAAGGCGACGTTCGCCTGCGCCATCTCGACGATGCGCTCGGGCGCCCACTGGGCGGCCTCGGCAAGGGTCGGAACGGGGGTGCAGTGCGGCGCGGGCATGGCGCGTATTTTACCGCAGAACCCAGCATTCATGCGGGTTGCACGGCGTTTGCGGGCAGTTGGAAACGGCGCTTGGTGCGGGCCGGCTCGATGCCTTCGAGCAAGAGTTTGAGCCCGGTCCAGTCCATCTGGCGCGTGCGGACCTGCGCCCAGTTCGACACGAAGCGCCCCTGCTCGAGACGCTTGGCCCACACGCAGAATCCGGTGCGATCCCAGTACAGCACCTTCATCTGCGTGCCGCGTCGGTTGATGAACACGAACAGCTCGCCCGACAGCGGATCGCAGCCGAGCGCCTGGCGTGTGAGCGCGTACAGGCCGTCGAAGGATTTGCGCATGTCGACCGGGCGGCCATAGACATGGACCCGGACCGCGCCTTCGGGGAAGAACATCAGCCGCGCGACAGGTGAAGGATCACGCCGTCGCCCAGGTCGAGCCGCAGTTCGAGGCGACCCGTGCCGCCGAGTTTGAGCGTGCCGGCGTCGACGAAGCCAGTGGCCTCCATCGCCAGCGCGGCAGGCTGCGTACTCGGCTCGCCCAGCAGGCTACGCCAGCGCCGGAAGCTCGACTCGCTGAGCCCCTCGCGGGCGCAGAACGGCTCGATCCCCAGGCCGCTCGCGGCAAACCGCGCAAAGACGGTTTCCCACTCCTGGCGGCTACGCCGCCGCCACTTGTTGTTGGTCGCTGTCGCCCTGGTCACTGCCGGCTCCTCCCTGATGAATGTGGGAGGGATTGTTCCGCGTGGGCGCGGGCGGGCAAAGAACGCCGCTCAGTGACCGGTTACTTTGCAGTGACCGACTGGCCTGGAACCTTCGGAGTCCCCTGCACCCCCTTTGCCTTGGCGCTACAAGAGACTATGAACGATCCGCGCTACAGCAATGTGATCCTGGAGTTCTGACGTGTCAAAGCGCATCGCCATTCTCGGCGCAGGCCCAATGGGCCTCGCTGCGGCCTACCAGCTCGTGCGTGATGGCCATAAACCGGTCATATTCGAAGCCGACGACCGCGTCGGCGGAATGAGCGCATCCTTCGACTTTGGGGGGCTGGAGATAGAGCGCTATTACCACTTCCACTGCACTTCCGACCAGGCGTTCCTGGACGTCATCGATGAGCTTGGTCTAGCCCACAGGATGAACTGGGCAGAGACACGCATGGGCTACTGGTACAACGACTGTATCCAGCCCTGGGGCAACCCGATCGCGCTGCTGAAGTTCAAGGGGTTGAGCCTCCCCGCGAAAGTGCGATACGGACTACACGCATTCATGGCGACCAAGCGCAACGACTGGAGTGCTCTCGACAAGATGGAGGCGGCGAGCTGGATACGACGATGGGTTGGTGATGAAGCCTGGGAAGTGCTCTGGCGACGACTGTTTGACCTGAAATTCTACGAATACGCCAACAACCTATCGGCAGCCTGGATCTGGAGCCGTATCCGGCGTATCGGTCGTTCGCGCAGCAGCATATTTCGTGAAAAACTCGGCTACCTCCAGGGCGGGTCACAGACTCTTTTGAATGCGCTGCAATCAAGCATCCAAACAGCCGGCGGCGAGATCAGGCTTAATTCGCCGGTACGCCGCGTAATCATCGACGACGCAAAAGTCGTCGCGGTACGCTGCGAAAGCCATCAAGAATCATTTGATACTGTGATCAGCACGATCCCTCTTCCATATATCGAAAAAATAATACCCGACCTCCCCACCGCCGTACTGCATCGATTCAAGGTGCTCAAGAACATCGCTGTCGTCTGTGTCATCATGAAGCTGAGCAAGCGCGTCAGTGAATACTTCTGGCTAAATATAAACGACCCTGAGATGGACATCCCAGGCCTTGTCGAGTACAGCAACCTGAGGCCTCTGACAGACCATATCGTCTATGTGCCATTTTACATGCCGGGTGATCATCCTAAATACAAGGACTCGGATGAGGTCTTCATCGAAAAGGTCTCCAGCTACGTAATGAAGATCAACCCATCTATCCAGCTGCAAGACATCATAGATGTGCGCGTCAGCCGCTGCCGTTATGCTCAACCTATCTGCAGTCCAGGATATCTCGAGGGCTTGCCGGACGCCGGTTTGCCGATAAAGGGACTCTGGGTTGCAGATACATCCTACTATTATCCGGAGGATCGGGGCATCTCCGAGAGCATCCGGTTTGGTAGACGAATGGCCTTGCAGGCGACGGAATCCAACGCGCCAACCCGAAGCCAGCATGTTTAAGAACCAGTTTATGCGCTTCTTGGTCGCAGGAGCGATCTCTGCGACAGCAAACTACTCCTCACGCTTCTTCTTCAGCAGCTTCTTTAGTTTCTCGACAGCAATAGTTCTCGCTTACTTCGTCGGCATGCTCGTGGCCTTCATACTGATGCGTAGCCACGTATTCCCAGCGAGCAGTGGCAGTATAGCAAGACAGCTTTCGTGCTTCGCAGCGGTGAATCTTCTCGCTGTATTGCAGACCCTGGCGGTTAGCTTGACGCTAGCGAGCGTGTGGCTCCCGGCTATCGGTATCGTCAATAACACCGAGGCGCTCGCCCACTCCGTGGGTGTCGCGGCCCCCATAGTTACGAGCTATTACGGCCATAAATACTTAACCTTTAAATAACTGCTCACTCGCGGATAGCGACGGCTGCGCCTCTAGCAGCGTGATGCAAAAGGCTGTGAACGATCCGAAAAGCTTCCTGTCATAGTCGTATCTCCAGACTCCTTGTCCTGCAACGATGCGCGGCCAACTCGACCCCCAGTCCTCGATGTTCCACTACTTCTCGCCGGAGTCGCGTGTGCCGGCGGATCATCCGCTGCGACGGGTGAAGCGTTTGGCCGACCGTGCCCTGGGCGCAATTTCTGGGGAGTTGGACGCGCTGTACTCCTCGGTCGGCCGCCCGTCGATTCCGCCAGAGCGTCTGCTCAAGGCGCAATTGCTGATTGCGCTGTATTCGGTTCGCTCGGATCGGCAGTT
This sequence comes from Thauera sp. 27, assembly GCF_000310125.2. Lineage (NCBI taxonomy): Bacteria > Pseudomonadati > Pseudomonadota > Betaproteobacteria > Rhodocyclales > Zoogloeaceae > Thauera > Thauera sp. 27. The sequence continues at coordinate 60,618 of NZ_AMXB01000006.1, read as the reverse complement.
CTGCGAACAACTTGACTACAACATCCTGTTCCGCTGGTTTCTCGACATGGATCTCGAGAGCCCGACGCTGGACCAGTCGAACTTCAGCCGCCTGCGCGAACGCCTTGTCGCCACCGACGTGGCCCGACGCTTCTTCGATGAGGTCGTCAATCTGGCCCGCAAGCAGAAGCTGCTGTCCTCGGACCACTTCACGGTCGACGGCACGCTTATCGATGCCTGGGCTTCGTTCAAGAGCTTCAAGCCCAAGGATGGCACCCCGCCCAAGGACGGTGATGACGGTACCGGGATGGTCGACTTCAAGGGCGAGAAGCGCTCGAACGCCACGCATCAAAGCACGACCGATCCCGAGTCTCGACTCATGCGCAAGGGCAACGGCCAGCCGGCCAAGCTCAGCTATGGCGGGCATGTACTCATGGAGAACCGCAATGGGCTGTGCGTCGACATCCTCATCACCGAATCGACCCAGGCCGAGCACCGTGCCGCGCGGCAGCTGCTCACTCGCGCACGTCGACGGCACATTCACCCCAAGACGCTCGGCGCCGACAAGGGCTATCACGTGAAGGAATTTGTCGGGCACCTGCGCGAGCACGCGGTGCGACCGCACATCGCGCGCATCAAGGATCGGAAGACACCCGGCCTGGATGGGCGAACCACCCGAACCGAGGGCTACCAGGTCAGCCAGCGAAAGCGAAAGCGCGTCGAGGAGATCTTCGGTTGGTTGAAAACGGTCGGCGGATTGCGAAAGACCTGTTTCATCGGCCAGGCGAAGACCCAGATGGCGGCCTTCATTTCCGGTGCTGCATACAACCTGCTCCGAATCGCGAAATTGAGCGTTTCGGAGGTGAAGGCATGAGCACAGGCGCGCAAACGGACCTTCGCGGTCGCCGGTGCGGCCACGAAGACAATTCGAACGCGGTGCGAAAGCCATTCCGGAAAACGATGTCACGATGAAATTCGACCTGAACCTCAGTGCTGGCGCGGTACCGCCGGCTTTTGCATCACGCTGTTAGAGCTACAAGCGCTCTCACCCCGCCCCCGAAACCCAACAGTTCACGGCTACCACGTAAATCTTTACATACATTTTTGTATACCTGTACCATCGCTCGATATGCGTACGTGCGTCGAACCAACGTGATGTGCGAAACATCAAATTGCCCTGCAGCACCGCTCCACCAACTTAGCTGACAAGGACCCCACATGGCCACCGTCACCGTCGCCCGCCTCGCCGCCAGCAAGGACGCCAGCAATCTCGTCCTCGACAGCCTGCGCAACGTCACCAGCGACCTCGCGCGCGGCACCAAAAGCGTGCTCCGCCAGTACGCCGACAAGTACGACACCGTCGCCCTCACCGACACCAGCGCCACCGCACTTGGCCTGCTGCAGGTCGTCCAGGCGTTGCCGCTCGCCACTGTCGATGTGGGTAGCGTGCAGCGCCTGTCGGGCAGCGCGAGCGAACTGCAGGCGCTGTATCAGGCGATCGACAGCGGTCGCCTGATGGGGCTGGGCAACGAGACCGTGACCGTGAGCGGCAGCACCGCCAGCGCCGCCGACCTCAACGCCATCAATGCCGCCACCAGCGGCACGGTCACCGTCGCTTCCACGGTGACGAGGCTAACCGGCTCGGCGAGCGAACTCGCCGAACTTTACGCCGCCGCGCGCGCCGATGCGCGCCAGATCAACGGCCTGGGCAACGAAGCCGTCACCGTGGGCGGCGGCAGTGCCAACGCTGCCGACCTCAACGCGATCAACGCCGCCACCACGGGCACGGTGACCGTGGCGCCGTCCGTCACCACGATCACCGGCAGCGCCGCCGAGCTCGCCCGCCTTTACGCCGACGCCCGCGCCAACCCGCGCGCCGTCACCGGACTGGGTGACGAGAACCTGACGGTGACCGGCGACAGCGCGACCGCCTCCCAGCTCCTTGCCCTGGTGAACGCGACCCGCGGCACGGTCACGGTGACTGGCAGCGTGACCGAACTGCGTGGGGGCGTAGCCGAGGTGGACAAGGTGCTCAACGGGGTGACCGGGCTCTCGCCAACGAGCCTTGTGCTCACCGACGCCACCTATACCGCCGCCGACCTGCTGCGCCTGGATGCCGCCAGCGCCAGCATCGAGATCCCCTTCGTGCTCGGCGTCAGCGGCAGCGCCGCGGATCTGAAGGCCGTGTTCACCGCGCCCGGCATCAGCGGGCTGGGCAAGGCGACGGCGACCGTCACCGGCAGCAGCGCTGCGGCGGCCGACCTGCTGGCGCTGGATGGGGCCACGACCGGGCTGGTGACGCTGTCGTCCACGGTGAAGACGATCAGCGGCAGCGCGGCCGACCTGGCTACGGCTTACGAGACCGCGCGGGACGACCCGCGCGCGCTGTCGATGCTGTGGAACAAGGACGTGCTGGTGACCGGGACCAACGCCAGCGCCGAGGCGCTCAACACCATCGACGCGGGCACCATGGGCCGGGTCACCGTCAGCGATAGCGTGAGCGCACTTACCGGCAGTGCGGCCGCGCTTGCCCAGCTGTACAAGGCCAATAACTCGGTGCTGAAGCCCTTCGCCGGCCTGGGTAACGAAGCGATCGCCGTAACTGGTGATTTTGCCAGCGTGACCGACCTGCGTACCATCGCTGCGGCCACCAGCGGGCCGGTGGATGTCGGCGGCGTGGGCGCCATCACCGGGACCTTTGCGCAGCTCAAGGCCATGCTGACCACCGCGCCGCTGAGCCTGGGTGGACTGGAAGGCATGACCTTGCGGCCCACCGACGCACGCCTGGACGCCGGGGATCTGCTGGCGTTCATCGATTCGGACGCATTCACGGCGTGGATCCTGAAGCTCGATGCGAGCGCCGTCGACATCCTCGACGCCAACATCATTCAGGCGCTCACCCTGGCCGCATTGCGTCCGTCCATGGTCGGCCAGGCCGCGGCAATCGAACTCAGCGACATCGCGCTCAACGCCAGTACCCTCGACCTACTGGACAGCGTGTACGGCGGCAGCATCAGCGCGCCCCTGCTCACCACGCTGAATGGCGCCGCGACGACGGTGCTCGCCCTGCTCGCCCACCACCCGCAGCTGCTACCCGACACAACGGGGGTGACCTTGACGCTCACCGACACGGCGCTCGACGCCGGTACGCTGAACGCGCTGGGCGAGGTCTTCGGTGGCACGCTGGTCGCAAGCGCTGTCAAGACCATTAACGTGGATGCGGCCACACTCACCGACTTTACCGACCTGCTGGATGCGTTCACGGAAGCCTCCGTCTTCGCCGCCACCACCGTAAATATTCAGGGCAGCGCGGACGGCGACACCATCGACGCCACCTCACTGTCGTGGCTGGGGGCCTTCGCGGCCAACATTCAGGGCCTGGGCGGCAACGACACGCTGACAGGCGGCAATGGCAACGACCGCCTCGAGGGGGGCGACGGCGACGACACCCTGAACGGTGGCGCGGGGGATGATGTGCTATTCGGCGGCCCTGGGCAGGATACGCTGACCGGCGGCGCCGGGGCCGACACCTTCGTGTTCGAGACCGGCGACAGCCTGTACGACACCCCCGACCGCATCACCGACCTTGAAGCGGGCGACACCATCGATCTGAGCGCGATCCGCAATAACCTCGCGTTCCGCTTCTCCGACACGGTGGTGGCCGATTACGACGGCTCCAACGGCCCAAGCAATGAGACCGAGCTCGATATCTTCGTCGGTACCGTCGATGACAAGTATTTCCTGTTCTACGAGATCGACCCAGCGGGCAGCAACATCGAGCGCATCGAACTCGGTGCCAGCCTTCCCGCCGGTGCAGAAGACCTTGCCGACTGGTCCTGGAGCCCAAGCGGCTTGATCACGGTCGGCGCCTTCATTGCCTGACCCGCAGCCCGCAACCGATTCCAGTCACCGATACCCCCTAGTCCGACAACCCCACCCCGACAGCCAAACCGCCATGCAAACCACCCTCAGTGCCCCGACCGCGGCCGCAGGCGCCGCCCCCACCAGCGCGGCGGCAGATGTCGCCGCCCGCCTTGCGAGCCTTGCCCAGGGCCAGCCCGTCGCCGCCGCGCTCACCCCCAAGGGCGGACCCGCGCAGCCCACCCACAAGGCTGCCCAGGCCACCCCCGCCCAGCCGCTCGCCAGCCGCGCGCGCGCGGTCGCGGATATGGACAAGCGGGAAGATGATGAGGAACTCGCCGCCACCATGACCGACAGCGAACCGGTGCTGCTCGCCCAGGCCGCAGCGATGCCGGTCAGCGACGCGGGTGCCGCAGTGGATACAGGCTGGGTGGAAGCCTGCGAACCCGGCACCCCGCTGCATTGCGGCTACACCGGCGCCGCCGACGCCCACGCCGGTGTTTCGCCTGCGTGGGCCCTGCTTGGCCTGCTCGGCCTGGCAGGGGGCGGTGGAGGGGGCGGCGGGAGCGCTCCGCCGCCGCCCGCGCTGACGATCACGCCGCCCGGCCCGGTCACGCTCGGTATCGACAAGGGTACCGGCAAGATCCCCGGGGCGGACTTCGGCTCGAACTACGAAGGCAACGGCACGCAATATGCGATCGTCGCGGTCAGCCGCCAGCCGGGGGGCGAGGCGCTGAGCGCTGTCGAGTGGCAGACGCTGTTTCAGGTCGACCCACTCACCGGCGAGATCAGCCTGCTCAAGGCCGCCAACGCGCTGGGTTGCATTGGCTCGGCCTACCAGATCACGGTGTCGGCGACGCGCGGCACGGAAACCACGCAAGCGAGCACCACGCTGAGCCTGGGGGTGCCGGCGGCAGAGAACCGGTTGGCTTACGACTACGACACCGCGCTCGTGTCCTCGGAACTGGCGGGGACGAGCGCGATCAACCTGCTGACGATCGATCTGGGCGCAGTCGATGCCTTCAGCCTGGCGGCTGACAAGGCTTTGTACTTCAGGCCTGTGGGCACCAACGATCTCGATATTCTCCTGCACGGGAAGACCTTGACCCTGGATGACCAACGAACTGCCGCAAAGCAGGTCGAGTTCGTCGGCTTCACCAATGACGACAACGCCCTCAGCTTCCTGGGTTACCAGCTCGCGCTCGCGAGCGATGGCGACTACTACCGGCTGTCAAACTCCGAGTCCGTCGCCGGCAGCGGATGCGACCATATCCTGTACGCCCCCACCGTGGCCGGCGCCATGCTGACAGGTGGTGGCGGTAATGACCTGCTCTTCGGCGCCCAGAATGTCGGCGGCGGTCCCGGCAATACCCTGAATGGCGGCGCCGGTAACGATTTCCTCCTCGGCGGCAACGGTAACGACATCCTGATTGGTGGCGATGGCGATGACGTGCTGGTGGGCGGGATGGGCAACGATACCTTGACTGGCGGTGCAGGTAACGATGTGTTCGTGTTCGGCGGCGGCGGGGCTGACGGCAGCAACGTCATTACCGACTTCTCTACCGGTGACCGCATCAGGATTGGCGGCCTGTCTCCGCACTTGGATTACAGCTACGAGCAAGTCATGACCGCGGCACCCGGGACGACCCCAACGGTATGGCACGACAGCGGCGTGCTCTATTGGGGTACTGCCTCCAGCAATGTCGCGCTTGCATCGCTTTCAACCATTGCCTGACTCCCACACCGACGCTCCGAGACCCCAATGCAAACGTCCCTGCCCTTCCGACTCGCGCTCGCCTGTGTTGCGCTCACGCTCGCCGCCTGCGCCCAGACCCCCGGCAACCGCCAGGCCGACGAACCGCCTCAGCTCTCCAAGCGCGGCGACATCATCGCCTGGAACAACGCCAGCGCGTTCGGCCCCGTGCCGTCGCACCTGGCAAGCACAGGCGCGCTGCGCTGCGCTGCCCTCGACACGGATAAGGTAAAGTATCGCCCACTGGGTTATCATTCCGCTGCGCGAGGGCTGGATGGCCTGCCCTTACCCGGCGGTGGTTACTATTGCGTGCCCCGCGACTGACAATGACCGCCGCGGCAGTTCCGCGGCGTGCGCGGACATATTGACACCCCATGTACCTCGAGCACTTCGGCCTGCGGGAATTTCCCTTCAGCATCACGCCCGACACGAGCTTCTTCTTCAAGTCGAGTGGTGCGCAGAAAGCCCTGAACACCTTGCTGATGGCCCTTCATATGGGCGAGGGCTTCATCAAGATCACCGGCGAGGTGGGCACGGGCAAGACCTTGCTGTGCCGCAAGCTGATCAACTCGCTGGGCAAGGATTACAAGGTCGCGTACATCTTCAACCCTTACCGCGAGCCCCTGTCGCTGTGCCTGGAGGTGTGCAAGGAGCTGGGGGTCAGGGTTCCCGAGTCGCAGATGGAGAACCAGTACCAGGTGCTGCAGGCACTGGCGGTGCGCATGCTGGAGCTGAACCGCTCGGGCAAGCGCGTGGTGATCTGCCTGGACGAGGCCCAGGCCATGCCGGTGGCCACGCTGGAGACGCTGCGCCTGCTGACCAACCTGGAATCGCAGAAGCAGCGTCTGGCGCAGATCGTGATCTTCGGCCAGCCCGAGCTCGACGAGAAGCTCAACCATCCGTCGATCCGTCAGCTCAAGCAGCGCATTACCTATAGTTACCAATTGCCGACCTTGGCCGGCAACCAGTTCGACGCCTACATTCGCCATCGCTTGCTGGCTGCAGGCCATGTGGACGGGCAACTCTTTACCAGTGCTGCCCTACGGACACTGCGCTCGCACTCCAAACGTGTACCGCGCCGCATCAACATCCTCGCCCACAAGGCCTTGCTATGCGCGTACGGCGACAGTTGCCCGCGCGTGGAACGACGGCATGTGGTGGCGGCCGTCAATGACACTGAGGGCAGCCCGGGGGTCGCCTCGAAACAGCGCTGGAAAGCGCTGGCTGTGGGGCTGACCTTGTCGCTGCTGATGATTCTGGTCGTTGGCGGCATCGTGATCTACAACGGACTGCTGGCCCCATGAGCCTGATCAACGAGGTGCTGTTGTCGCTCGATGCACGACAGCGCCACGGCATTCCGCTCAACACGGCAGCGGGTCTGGGCCCATTGGTGGGCGTGCGGGATGACGAGGCAGGCGGCTGGAAGTATCTCGCCATGGGGAGCGGCGTGCTCTTGCTGGCTGCTCTGGTTGCCGGAGCTTGGTGGTGGCGAGACGAGATCCCATGGCCAACATTTGCGCGGACCCCCACTGCCTTGCAGCAGGGTCCGTCGCGGTTGCCGGTGCATGCAAGCCCGGCGCCACCGCTGTCACCGGTGGCGCCGGTCGAGGCGCACGCCACACTGCAGCAACCTGCGCCCGTAGTGCTGGCAACGCCTGAGTCGGTCAGCGCCGCCATCACCGCCGCAGTGACAGCGGCGGTGCCGGCGGCGGCCGCTGCCGCGGCGGCGGCGGCCGCTGCTGCTGCCGCGGTGATTGCGGAGGGCCAGCCACGCCCCGCTGAGCCTTGGCCGCCGGTGCAGGCGCAAGCGGCACCTCGCCCGCCGCAGCCTACGCGTAGCACCGAGCAGCGGTCAGCTCCCGATAAGCCACACCGCATCACCGGAATCACCGAGCCTGCACAGGCGCGCCCCGCAAACGCGGCGCCTGCTGCACTACCCGAGCAAACGCCCGAACGGACTCCCCCACGACCCTCTGCAGCCCCGGCACCCGAAACGCCGGACACTGCGCGCGCACGCCGCGAACCACGCGGCGCCAACCCCGAAGAGGCGACTGCGCAGGCCATGCGCGACCTACAGGAGGGGCGCGCCACAGAGGGGCGCGAGACATTGCGCAAGGTACTCGCCGACGACCCGGAGCAGGTAAAAGCACGGCTGGCGCTAGCGAGCAGCCTGGTGTCGTCCAAAGAGGCTGGCGCTGCTGCCGATGTGCTGACCGAGGGCCTGATGCTGCTGCCCACCAACACGGCGCTTACGCTCGCGCTTGCTCAGGTATGGGCCGGCGCCGGCAAGCAGGACGACGCGCTCACCCTGCTGCGGCAGAACCTGCCCGCCGCAGGCAACGACGGCAGCTATCACGCCATGTATGCCCGCCTGCTGCAAGGGCGCAAGCAGTACAAGGCGTCGGCGGAGCATTTCCGAATTGCCTTGCGCGAGCGCCCTGAGGAGCCGAGCTGGCTGGTCGGCCTGGGGCTATCGCTGCATGACGCGGGCGAACGCCCAGAAGCCCAGCTCGTTCTCAAGCGCGCGCTAGCCACGGGCAAGCTTGCTCCGCAACTTCGCGTCCTGGTCGAGCAGTTGCTTGCAGGTGCGGGTTAATCACGCCATCCCCAGCTCACTTGACCATCAGCGTCGCCGCCCACGGCTGCGACATCCAGTGCCTTGACGGCCTTGTCATCGCAAAGGTGTGACCGAATGACCTATCCCGTAAAAGCCGTTGCGCTCGCCTTGCTCCTGCTGCCCTGCGCGGTCGGCGCCACGCCCTTGAGCCTGGATGCCGCACTCGACAAGGTGGCACGCACCCATCCGCAGGTCGCCCAACGCGAGGCGGATGTGCGGGCGGCCGCGAGCGATGTCGCCAGCGCACGCTGGGGCCGCTACCCGAGCCTGAGCGCCGAGAGCACGCGGCTCGATGCCGGCGGCGTGCAGACCATGGTGCGTGTCCAGCAGCCGCTCTGGACCGGCGGGCGCATCACGGCGCAGATCGACACCGCGGAGCGGACCCAGGCGGCCGCGGTGGAGGCCGTCGCGTTGACGCGCCAGGAGCTGCAGCTGGCGACCGTCGCCGCGTTTGCCGAACAGTGGCGCGCAGAGATGCGCCAGCGCGCTGCGCACGCGAACGTGAGCGAACATGAACGGCTGTACGACATGATCCTGCGCCGGGTCGTGTCGGAGGTGAGCCCGCGCTCGGACGCAACCCTGGCTGCGGCGCGCCTGCAGCAGGCCCGTACCGAACTGATCCAGGCCGGCGCCCTGCTCGATAGCGCCCATGCCAGCCTGACGCAGCTGGTCGGTGAGGACGACTTCACCCTGCAGCCGCCGGCGCGCTTGCCGCCCTTGTCGCTGAGCCAGGCCGAGGCGGTGAGGATGGCGGTCGCGCGCTCGCCCGAGCTGAGCCTGCTGCAAGCCCGCATCGATGCCGCGACCGCGCAGGTCGGCGTGAATCGAGCGAGCCTGTTGCCACAGCTGGTGATTGGACATGATCAGCGCATGGGTAGCCTGCTGCCCGGACAGGCGCGGGACTTTACCTATGTGGCGCTGCAGTATCAACCCGGCGCTGGATTGTCTGCGGCGACGGCGATGCAGGCTGCCGTGGCCCGTGCGGAGGGCGCCCGGGATGCGCTGGCCGTCGCCCGCCGCCAGCTCGAGCAACAGGTCGCAACCGACTGGAGCCAGGCCATGGCGCTGCGCGAGCAACTGCCCGCGAGCGCCGAGCTGGTGGGTGCCACGCGTGAGGTGGTGGACTCCTACATCCGTCAATACACCGTGGGGCGCAAGAGCTGGCTAGACGTGCTAAACGCCCAGCGCGAGCTCACCCAGGCCTTATACGGCCAAGCCGATGCGCGCGCTGGCGCACTGCTCAGCACGCTGCGCGTGCTGATTGCGAGCGGCGTGCAGGCCGCAGCGGCGGGCACCGAATGAGCTCGAGCGGCGACGCGCATACGCTACCGGTCCTGCTCGCCCGGCTCGCAGCCCTGGCTGGACAGGCGGTGCCGGTGCATCGCTTCGCCATGCAGCAGGAAACGCACGATGGCATCGCCATCGACTCGCTGCCGCTGCTGCAGCGTGCCGCAGCATGCTGGCAGGCGCGCTTCCCGGCCGGCGAGATCAGGCCGCGGGCGGCGCGCGCGCTGGAGCGCGACGACCTGCCCGCGCTATGGCTCGCGCGCGATGGTGCGCAGCTGTTGCTCGTGCGCGCACGGCTGAGCAATGGCGACCTTGTCGTGGACGATGCGGCCGGCGCACGCGAGGTGTTGACGGCCACCCAGGCCGAGCAGGGCACCGTGCTCTGCCTGAGCACCGGCCATGCCCGCATGGCGCCCACGCAGGCCACGGCGGCCGCGCCGAGCGCGGGCGACTGCTTCGCACGCGCGCTTCGCCGCCACCGGCGAATCTTCGTCGAGGCGGTGTTCGCGACCTTCGTGGTGAGCCTTATCGGCCTGACCTCGGCGATGTACACGATGCAGGTGTATGACCGCGTGGTGCCGACCAAGGGCTATTCGACGCTGTGGGTGCTGACCGTGGGCGTGCTGCTCGCCGTTGGGCTGGAGCTGCTGATGAAGCAGGTGCGGGCGCAGATGGTGGACCGCGCCTCGAAGGCAATCGACGAGGAGTTGTCGGCGGTGTTCTTTGCCAAGGCGCTCGACATCCGCATGGACGCGCGCCCGCGCACTGTCGGCACCTTTGCGGCGCAGATTCGCCAGTTCGAGTCGGTGCGCGCCTTCATGGCCTCATCGACCCTGTTCATCCTGGCCGACGCGCCGTTCGCACTGCTCTTCATCGGCGTGATCGCTCTCATCGCCGGGCCGGTTGCGCTGGTGCCGCTGGTGGTGACCGGGCTGGCGCTCATTGTTGGCCTGGCGTTGCGCGCACCGCTCGAGCGCTTGGCGGCCGCCCACATCGAGGAGTCGAACCGCAAGAACGGCTTGCTCATCGAGGCGGTGGATGGCATCGAGTCGGTCAAGGCGGCGGGCGCCGAGTGGAAGCTGCTCGACCGCTGGCGTGCCTTGACCGCCACCTTGGCCGAGAGTGAGCTGCGCATGCGCCTGCATGGCACTTTCGCGGCCAACCTCACCCAGACCCTGCAGCAGCTGAGCTACGTCGGACTCGTTGCCGCCGGCGCCTACGCGATCACCACCGGGGCATTGACGATGGGCGGGCTGATCGCGTGCACGATCATCAGCGGGCGCGCGTTGGCGCCGCTGGCGCAGATCCCCAACCTGATCGTGCAGTGGAAGCACGCGCGCATCGCGCTACGTGCGCTGGACGCGATCATGGCGCTGCCCGAAGAACGCGACGAGGACCGGCGGCTGGTGGTACCGGAGCAGTGCGAGGGCCGCCTGCGCCTGGACAACGTGGTGTATGGGTTCGGCGATGAGCGCCCGGCGCTGACTGTGCCCGCCCTGAACATTGCCCCAGGTGAGCGCGTGGCGGTGCTGGGGCCCGTGGGGTCGGGGAAGTCGACGCTAATCAAGGTGCTGTCGGGCTTGTACCGACCGCGCTCGGGCTCGGTGTTTCTCGATGACGTGGATGTGAGCCACCTGGCACCGGCATTCGTGCGTGAGCACGTGGGTTACCTGCCGCAGGACGTGAGACTCTTCAACGGCAGCCTGCGCGACAACCTGTGCCTTGGCCTGCCGACGCAGAGCGATAGCCGCATCCTGGAAGTGGCCAACCTGACTGGACTGGCGCAGGTGATCCAGCGCCACCCGCGCGGCCTGGAACTGGAGATCAGCGAAGGCGGCCGGGGCTTGTCGGGCGGGCAACGCCAGCTCGTCGGCCTGACCCGCTTGCTGCTGATGCGGCCACGCGTGCTGTTGCTGGACGAGCCGACGGCCGCGCTCGATGCGCAGCTCGAACTGCTGGTGATGCACAATCTGTTCCGCGCGCTGCCGCGCGAGACCACGATCGTGTTGGTAACCCACAAACCGGCGCTGGTGATGCAGGTCAATCGCGTGATCCTGCTCGAGCACGGCCGTATCCTCACCGACGGCCCACGCGACGAGGTGCTCGCCCGTGCCCGCGAGAAGGCCAGCCAACTCGCCGAACGTGGGCGCAGCGATGGCGCTCCGCCCCCTCCCCTTTCTGCAAGTGCATGAGCATGTTCTGGTTTCTACGTCCGTCCGACCCTGACCACCCGAGTCCCCTCGCCGCCAGCCTTCATGCGCCGCGCACCATCATGTGGGCGACGATCGCCACCGTGGCGGTGTTCCTGGGCTGGGCCTGGGTCGCGGAGCTCGACCAGGTGAGCCGCGCTGCGGGCTCGGTGATCGCCAGCTCACGCACGCAGGTGATCCAGTCGCAGGAAGGCGGCACATTGGACGAGCTGCTGGTACGCGAGGGTGACGTCGTCGAGCGCGGCCAGTTGCTCGCTCGCCTGGAGCGCACCCGCGCCGAAGCGGCCTACCTCGAGACCCGGGCGCGCGCGGCCGGCCTGGCGGCCACGGTCGCTCGGCTGCGCGCCGAGGTGTTCGCCGCCGCGCCGGTGTTCCCGCCCGAGGTGGAAGATTACCCGCAGTTCCGCGACAACCAACTCGCCTTGCTGCGCAAGCGCCGGGCGGCGATCGACGAGGAAATCGGCGCCCTCGAGAGCATGGCCTCGCTGGTGCTCGAAGAGCTGGCGATGAACCGCCCCCTGCTCGCATCCGGGGACGTGAGCCGCAGCGAGGTACTGCGCCTCGAGCGCCAGCTGGCCGAACTCCAGGCCCAGATTACCAACAAGCGCAACAAGTATTTCCAGGACGCGCAGGCGGAGCTGAACAAAGCGCAGGAAGACCTCGCCGGCGTCGAGCAGACCCTCGCTCAGCGTCGTAACGTGCTCGAGCAGACCGAGATCCGTGCCCCCCTGCACGGCGTGGTAAAGAATGTTCGCATCACGACCCTGGGCGGGGTGATCCGCCCAGGCGAGGACATCATGCAGATCGTGCCGCTCGAGGATGACCTGGTGATCGAGGCGCGCCTGAACCCGGCCGACATCGCCTTCGTGCGCCAGGGGCTGCCCACCACCGTCAAGGTGGATGCCTATGACTACACGATTTACGGTGACTTGCCTGGCCGCCTCACTTATATCAGCGCGGACACATTGCGTGAGGACTTGCGCCAGGGCGAACAACCCTACTACCGCATCCTCGTGCGCACCGAGGGTCGCCAGTTCAGCGGCCGACCAGATGCCGACCTGGATATCCTGCCCGGTATGACGGCGACAGTGGAGATCAAGACGGGCTCGAGCACGGTACTTCAATACCTGACAAAGCCTGTCACCAAGACCCTGTCAGAGGCACTTGGCGAGCGCTGAACGCCGAAGCTGTGGCCGACTCGCTCAGTCATATCCCCAGGAACGCATGATCACTGGCATGAGGCGCGGGCGCTGCTCGTGCGCGGCGATCCTGCGCATGCGCGGCTCAATACGCCTGCGGAAGGCGTCGAAGCTCCACCGCCGGACGACGGTAATTGCCTCTTCCCTGAGGTCCTCACTGCACGGCACACGCTCGTACTCGCAGATCTCATGGCGTGCGGGCGCCTCGGCTGGGATGAACAAGGCCGACACCGCTGCATGGGCGTAGGCCAATGCCAAGGAGTCGAAGCGGTTGTCGAGCAACTCCTCGATCCAGTCGAGCCAGAAGTCGACGACGAGGGCCGAAGCAAAGCCACAGCAACACTGCGCCGCCGACGCGACCGTATCCACCGCCAGCAAGGGTCGCACCCCCTCGATCGCGGTTATCAACTGCCGGTCGGCAACCATGAGCGCACCGGCGACCACCGCCCCAGGGTTACCAACAGAGCCCTCGCACAACATCTCGGCAAACTCATGAAAGCTGACGGGGACACCCTGCGGATCGATCGGGGCGCCAGCCATCAGCCGCGCCGCCGCCGCTGCAGCGACGGGCGCGTCGAACTCCTTGCCCAGAATGGTGAGCAAGGCCGACTCGCGAAGCACGAAATTGGGCTCAAGGATGACCCTGTCGATGAAGCTGACCCGCTCCTTCCAGTCCAGACGCGAGCAGAGTACGCCGTAAAGCTGCCCTGCGACGGCCTCCGGCAGCGTGTTGAACGGCGGGGGTAGATCCAGCAGCGCCGAGAGGCAGAGCTCGGTAAAGGCCTCCTTGGACAGGTTGCGCCATGCCCAGGGTTTATGTACCAGTCTCCTGCGTCGCTGCTCATCGAGATCGATGATCATCTGCTCACCTCAAGATCAGCATTTGCCCCAATTCGGGCATTGTGCGAGGGCTGGCGCCAAACATCATCGTGAGATGCGCACACCCCGCAGGCTGCGTATTGTTTACCTTATTCAAGACCCTCGCAACAGCCTGAGAAAAGCTAAACCATACCGGAACTTGCTCAAACGCCAGAATTCGTTCGTCCGTTGATTTTTATCAACTGCAGGCATCGTAACTATTGCTGAAATATGGGTTTACGACCTGTATGCGCCAAGGGTCACGGCGCAGCCCCATTGATCGCACTGTCTTATAATTACCTCTACATCGGAGCGTCTGCACATGAAATACATATTGACCATCTCAATCGCCATCGCGTCGCTTGGCAGCGCCTTTGCAGCCCCCACCGTACGCGATGAGCCGATCCAACCGATCCAGCCCGCCAAGGTGGAGAACCCCGCCAAGGTCGAGTTGGGCAAGAAGCTGTGGTTCGAGCCCCGCCTGTCGATGTCCGGCATCATCTCCTGCAATACCTGTCACAACCTGTCGCGCGGTGGTACCGACAACCTCAAGACCTCGATCGGCCATGGTTGGAAGGCAGGTCCGGTGAACTCGCCGACCGTTCTCAACTCCAGCCTTGCCATCGCCCAGTTCTGGGATGGCCGTGCCGCGAACCTGCAGGAGCAGGCTGCAGGCCCGATCCAGGCCGACATCGAAATGAACATGCCGCACACCCTGGCGCTCGACGTGCTGCAGTCGATCCCGGGCTACGTTGCCGAGTTCAAGGGTGTGTTCGGCAAGGAGCAGATCGACATGGACATGGTGACCAGCGCGATCGCGGCCTTCGAGGAGACCCTCGTTACGCCGAACTCGCGCTTCGACAATTGGCTCAAGGGCGACGACAAGGCACTCGACGCCAAGGAACTCGCCGGCTACACGCTGTTCAAGGAAAGCGGCTGCGTGGCTTGCCACAACGGTCCTGCTGCCGGTGGTACCTCGTTCCAGCGCATGGGCCTGGTCGAGCCGTACCAGTCGACTTCGCCGGCCGAAGGGCGCTCGGCCGTCACGGGGGTTGATGCGGACCGCTTCAACTTCAAGGTGCCGACGCTGCGCAACGTCGAAATGACCTACCCCTACTTCCATGACGGTGAAGCCGCCACGCTGGAGGAAGCGGTGGATATCATGGGGCGCCTGCAGCTTGGTCGTACCTACAACGATGACGAGATCGGCAAGATCGTCGCCTTCCTGAAGACGATGACCGGTGACCAGCCGCAACTCACCATGCCGATCCTGCCGCCGTCGAGCAACGCCACGCCGCGCCCGGATCCCTTCCAGTGAGTAGGCGTCGGGCGGCGGAACACCGCCCGACATATTCGGTGACTGGGCTGCACCGTCCCTGCAGGCTCAGTCACCGCAGGCCATCGTGGATGAGAACTTGAAACCCTGAGGGAGTTAGACCATGTTCCCCGAACATCGTGAATTGATCACCGAGCTCAAGACAAGTGATCGGCATTTCCTGAATCTTTTCGATCGCCACAACGAGCTCGATCAGCGCATCAAGAATTTCGAGATGCATCTGGAGCACCGCACCCACGAGGAGATCGAAGTGCTGAAAAAGGAGAAGCTTCGCCTGAAGGATCAGATCTACGCGATCCTGACGCGCAGCACCGCCGCACGGGAAACGACCGCCTGATTTGCCTCCGTTATCGCCACCCGCTCACCAGACCAAGCCCGAGCGGGCGCTCACAAGCGGCATGTGCGATGCACGGAGCGCCTTGAGCGGATCGAGGGGGCGATCCCTGAAGCGCATCTCGAAGTGCAGATGCACCCCGGTCGACACCCCCGTGCTGCCCATCGTCCCCAGTTCCTGACCCGCAGCAACCCGCTGGCCGTCGCGCACGGCGATGCGCGACAAATGCGCGTATCGCGTCTCGAACCCGAGCGGATGCTCCACGATGACGAGCTTGCCGAAGCCACCGCGTCGACTGGCGAACCTCACCACCCCATCGCCGGCTGAGCGCACGGTCCGGTCGTCAGAGACAAAGTCCGTTCCTTCGTGCGCACCGATCTGTCGCGAGATAGGGTGGCGCCGGACGCCAAAGCCAGAGGTAACCCGCGCGCCACGAACAGGCTCTACGCTTGGGATAGCTGCCAGAAAGGCGCGCAGATCACTGTTAAGCGCGAATAGGTCGAAGGCCCCTGCAGATTGCCCGCCGCCATCGTACGCAACGGTAACCTCCGTTCCATTGCCCTGTGCCAACTCACTCGCTGCGCACGACAACTGACTGCCCATCGACGCCGTATGATGCGAGCACGCTTCCACCACGGGGAGGGCACGATCGACACCGCCCGCAGGCTGATACGCGTCGAGTACGTCGACGAGTTCGGTGGGCTTGAAGCCGATGTCGAACAGGCTGGCAACGAGGCGCTGGTTCTCCGCTTCGAGCCGAAGTCGCTCAGCAGCTTGAGCTTCTAGCTGTGCCTGGATGAGACGCCGCTGACTCGGACTCAGAACCGGAGAGCCAGGCCGCTGGCGAAAGGAAGCTGCCTCTGTCGGCCACAGCGTAGGCGAATATTTCGTTCCCTGTTCTGGCGTCGAGCCACAGCCAGTCACGCCCGCCGCCAGAAGACTCGTCACCAAAGCGCCCAAACGCAGTGCATGCATCGATCACCATTCCACGGAACGTACGGCAACACGCGCACTGCGCTCGCTGACATACAGTACGCCAGCGAACAAATAGCTCACACGCCGTTGGTAATGGCCTGCAAGGCCAGAGAGGCCTATAGTTTACCTTACCATCATGAATTGATCCAGTCTGCCTCTGCCGAGAGCCTGTTAACAGCTACGATAGTTGCTCGCGTCGATATTTACGTAAAGATCAGCCGCGACGGCGACGGCCGACGAGGCACAGCCCGCCGAGTGCGCCGAGCAGCAGCGGCAGGGTGGCCGGCGCCGGGACCGCGTTCGAGCCATCGAAACGGCTGGCCAGCGTGAGCGTATCGAAGCGCGCGTCATCGACGCCGAAGTCCCACTGGCTGAAGTTGCGGAAGGCGCCGCTGACCTTGCCGAAGGCAGTCATGAACGACAGCTCCACCCGCTCGTCTTCGTATACGAAGGACAGCAGGTCGGACAAGGCATAGCTCACGAAGCGCACGCTGTTGATGCCCAGGCCGCCGTCGATCACCCCGGCGCTGAGCACACCGGCCGCGCCGAGGCTGTCGATGAAGACGCCATCATTGCCGGCGCCGAAGAAGACGTCACCGAAGATCTCGCTGCCGCCGGTGAGGGTCAGCGTGCTATCGCCCTGGCCCGGCGCGAGTTCGATCGCCGCCCCACTGCGGCCGACGAGTGTGCCGCTGTTGATGATATCCACGTTCGACTGCGCGGCGGGGTCGGCACCGATGGCACGCGGGCCTTCGATGTAGCCCTCGTTGATGATCGTCAGCGGACCGCTGGGGCGAATCGGATCGACGCCGTTGTCGAATTCCGGATCGATGTCGACGCCGCTGCCCGTGTCGCCGGTGGAGATGATGCGCCCAGTCGCGTAGTTGCGCACCAGGCCTTCGTCGATATCCACGCCGTCATCGCTGCCCTGGATCAGCCCCCAGTTGTGGATCTCGCCAGATGCGAACTGCACGCCGTCCTCGTCATCGATGCCATCGCGCAGCAATACCGTACCGTAGTTCTCCATGTAGAAGTTGCCGCGCGCCTCGACGACCTCTTCGCCGCCGATCAGGGTGCCGTGGTTGATCACACGGGCGCCATCGCCACGCAGTTGCAGGGCGCGTCCGTCGCGCGACTCGATGAGACCGTGGTTGATGACCTCCGCGTTCTCGAAGCCCTCCAGCGAGCGCACGGCCTGACGGCGCGCCAGGATCTCGCCGGTGTTCTCGACCCGCATGCCACCCGTGCCGCCGAGCACCTCGATGGCGCGGTCGCCGCTGCTGATGACGCCGCTATTGACGATGTTCGCGTTGGCACCGTTTACCGCAATCGCGTAGCCGTTGTTGCGGGTGTCGGTGTTCTCGATGCGGCCTGCGTTGGAGACCTGCTGGCCAACGCCGCGAAGGTCGAGCGCAGCAGTATTGCGGTTGGTGCTGGTGATCCCGGCGCCGGCCTGGACCTGCACCTGCAGCGCGTCACGACTGTCGCTGACCGGCACCGAGCCCGGCTCGGCGCAGATCAGCATAGGGGTGCCGTCGATGGCGGTACTCGACGCACAGGTCGGTGCCGCATGAGCAGGATTGAAGGCGAAAGCGGAGAGCAGCGCAACCGAAACGGCGGTCAATCGATTCATCATGGTTCCCTGAGGGGTGTGGGTTGACGGAGACTTCGCATGAAGTCGAACCGCGCACCTTACTCAGGGAAGATGACCCCGCAGTTACACGGGGATGACAGCGTCCGCGCTCAGCGCCCGCCCAGCCCGAACAGGTCGAGCGGCTGGCCATTGATGGTGAGCTGGCCCTTCGAGAGCGCGGCACGGCTGCCGAGCTGGCCACCCTTGCGCACGATGAAGCCCTGGGCCTCGAGCATGTCGAGTTGCTGCTGCAACTGAGCAGCGACGACCGCGGCCTCCTGCGGGGACTGAGCCTGAGCGCCGATGAGGGCGACGACCAGGCCCTGCGGCAAAGAGGCTTCCGCGGCGGCGTTGATCTTGGCGAGCAGCATCATGGGGTTGTTGAGCTCGTCGGGCTCGATGCCCTTGAGATTGACGTGAGCAGACAGCGATGCCGTCCCATGCGGGCTGGTGAAGCTGATGCGGTCGATGCTGAACTCGGGGTCGTGGGCCAGCAGGGTGAGCGCCGGCTCGGCAAGGGGCGCGAACATTGCCGCCGGATCCTCGGCCTGGAGCGCAACCTGGGCGGGGTCGCTGCTGACCTCGATCAAGCTGCGATACAGCTCCATCAGCGTCCGCCCATGCAGATGCTTGATCGAGAAGTCGTAGTGCGCGGGGCCGTAATCGCTGCCCCCGACACGCAGCACCTCCGTCCCCAGCATGGCGATGACATCCACGTAGTCGCCTTCGGCCGAGGCATCGACCTCGTAGCTCAGGCGTTCGAGCTGCAGGTCGGTCCCCGCCATCTCGCCATCATCCTTGCCCTCGGCGTGCAGGGAGGCGATCGTTGCACGCTGCTTGCCGACATAGAGCCAGGCCTCATCGTCGAACAGGCGACGCTGGTCGGCATCGAGCGCCAGCTCCGACATGACGATGCGCAGGCTCGGATCCTCCATCGAGAAGCGGTCGATACCGAGCTTCATCGCGTACTGGCGCATGCCGGGACCGAAATCGATGTCCACTTGAAAGGCGCTGAAGGCGACGCGCAGGGCACGCTCCGTATCCGCCGCGAGTTCGAGCTCCAGTGCCGGCGTCGTCATCCGCGAATGGCCGCTGCCGTCGAACCGGACCACGGTCTGCGCCTGCAGTGCTGGTTTGTCACCCAGCGTCTCCCGCAACTTGGCGCCCGCCTCCCCTTCGACGTCAAGCTCGCTGTCGAGCGTTGCCGCCGCCAGGGTTCCGAGTCGAGGCAGGGGGCCGTGCTGGATGCGGTTGAGCACGCTCATGCGCAGGGGTTCGCCCATCTGCAGCGAGCCATCCTCGGCCGTGACCGTCATGGCAATGTCGAACTTCAGCTTTTCCGTGCTGCTGAAGAATCCACGCTCGTAGACGCGTTCGCTGACCTTGAGCGCTGGGTGGGACTTCATGTCCGCGTAGTGCTCGTCCAGGACTTGCTGGATGCGCGTGCCGGAATACCAGCTTGCGGCGGGATAGATCAACGCGACCGCGACCAGCGCGGCGACGATTCGGGTGGGGCGGCTCATGTGGTGAAACTCCGTGTCTTTGAAGTAATCCAGGGATAGGGGCAGGCAGGTGCGTGGCCGTGCCCCGCGAGCACCCTGGCGCGGCCGAGTATATGCCAGAGCGCTAATCCGGCGACAGCCGCGATGACGACCAAGCGATGCGGGCGCCCCCTGCTAGCGCCGCAGCGACTCCAGGTAGAGCGCTTCGACCTGCTCCCGCGCCCACGGAGTTCGGCGGAGGAACTTCAGGCTCGATGCGACACTGGGTTCGTGATTGAAGCAGCGGATGCTGACCCGCCTGCCGAGCGTCGCCCAGCCGTAGCGGGCGACCAGCTCGGTGAGCATGCGCTCAAGGGTGAGGCCATGAAGTGGGTTGTTGGGCTGGGCCGGTGTCATCAGGCGTGCAGCTGGTTGAGCTGGCGCGCCACGATGTCGTGGTTGAGCCACAGCACCGGGCCGGCGGGCGCCGCGGACTCGCGGAAGATGAGCGCCCCGCTGGCCTCGAGCACCAGCGTGCTGAGCAGGTCGGTGACCAGGGCCTTGCGGTCCTTGTGCATCTGCACGATGTCCTCGGAGGTACCGATCTGCAGGTCGGCCTGCTCCGGGTTGTTCGGCATCGGCCAGGCGTCGAAGTCGTGGAAGGGCTGCATCACGGCACTGGTCTGGAAATCGGCGACCTTTTTCAGCACGTCTTCCAGGGTGACGCCGTCGACCAGCAGGTCGCGACATGCCTGCCACTGCGACTCGGCCCAGGCGCCGCCGCCTTCCTTCCTGAGCGCCTCGAGCAGTGCGATCAGGGGCAGCTCCACGCCGGCGAACACATCGGTGGAGTTGGTGCGGATCTCGGGGCAGTTATAGACCGTGGCCTTTACACCCTGCTCCCACGCCGCCCGCGCAATGCGTTCGAGGCGCATCTTGGCGTAGCCCTGGGTGTAGTTGGTGTAGGTCTGCCACTGATAACGCCCGTCGATGAGGATCTCGGTGCCGTGGTAGCCGTACGCGGTGTAGCGCACCTGGCCGCCCGCGGCCTCGACGCGGGCGCGGATCGCCGCGCTGCCTTCGATCAGGTGCAGGAAGGTGTTGGCCGAAACCTCGTCGAAGTTCTGCAGGATGAGCTTGCCCAGGTCACTGTCGAGCAGGGTCTGCGACGACATGAAGCGCTCGCCGCGGCCCTTGTAGATGCGGTTGGCGATCACCATGAACACCTTGGCCTTGGGGATGCCGCCCGCCATGGTGTGCGCGAAGAGGACATTGCGCCCGTCGGCGATCATGCCGTCGAGCACGGCCATGACCTCGGCCACCCCCTTGCGGAAGCGCTCGGTGCCGATCGCACGGCACTTGTCGATATGCGCCCAGTCGAGCTTGTCCTGCTCCCAGGTCTTGAGCGTCATGGCGTTGAGCAGTTCGGTCGGGGTCGGCTCGCCAGCGGGCGCGTCGAGATCGAAGCCGGCCATCAGCGGCACGTTGATGATCCTGCCGCCCAGGTTGGCCTCGGCCGCTGCCAGTTCCTCGTCGTTGAGCGGACGCAGGGCGTTGTTGTCGTCGCGCCGCCCCACCGTGATGCCGACGATCTGCATGCCGGCCGCACGCGCCTGGTCGACGAGGCCGGTGGCGTATCCGCGCCCGAAGAGCTCGCCGAAGAGCACGAACACGTCATCCTTGCGAAAGAGCTCGGACTGCGGAAGTTGGGTCAGGGGAGTCGGCTGGATCATGATCATGTGGGGCAAGGCCCGGGGCTGGTCTGGTTGGAATCGCGTGATTCTACATCGGCCGCTGGGCTCCACCACCGGCACCTCCAGCGACCAATAGCCCTCATTCGCCGAACGCGCCAGCGAGCCGCCGCCTGAACAGGGCGGCAAGCTTCTTGGCTGCGCTGCCGAGCGGAACCCCACGCAGGGTGAGGATGCCCAGCGGCATAGGTGGCGGCAGCGGTTGCAGCGGCAGGATGCACAGACCGCTGCCGACGAGCGGATCGGCGATGAGGACCTTGGGCCCAAAGCCGACGAGGTCATTGCGGCGTGCGAGCTCGAGGATCAGGAAAGGCGACGAACAGTGGGTCACCTTGTGGGGCACCGGGTAGCCCTGGCGCTCCAGCCATCCGACCAGCCCCATGCTCTGGCTGCCGGCGCTGAGGTTGAGCACCCAGTGCCCCCCCTCCAGCGCCTGCCAGCCTTGCGCACCAGCCAGCGGGTGACTGCTGCGTACGAACGCCACGGCGCCGATCTCGGTGAGCGGCTCAAAGCTGATGTCGTAGGGCAGATCCTCAGGGCTGGCGAGCGCGATGGCGAAGTCGAGGCGGCCTTCGACCAAGCCTGGAAGGGCTTGCACCAGCAGGCCCTCGTGCAGGGTAAGCCTGGCGTCGGGCTGTGTGCGTGAATACGCGGCCAGCACCTCGGGCAGCACGGTGGTGGCCACCAGCGGCGTGATCGCCACCTCCACGTGCGCGCCCGCGCCGCCGCGCATCAGGCGGATCTCTTCGCGGGCCTTGTCCAGCGCAGACAGTGCCAGCCTGGCCCGGCTCAGCAGGGTCATCCCGGCGTCGGTGAATTCGATGCCCTTGTAGCTGCGCAAAAGCAACTCGGCCCCCACGTCCTCTTCGAGCTCGCGCAAGGCCTTGGTCAGTGCGCTCTGGCTCAGGTTCATGTTGCGCGCTGCCGCTCTGATCGACCCGCATTCCGCAACCTGGAGCAAGGCCTTCAGTTGGTGATCCTTCATCCAGGTGATCTTCCTTGGTTGTCACCTCGGAAAAAATATCGCCTTACGGTGTTCTCATCAAGTTTTTAATATCAACACATGAGCTATTTTTATCGAAAGCCGATATGAACGCAGCTGACCGCAGCTCCGCAAACCTGGACCTCGCCGCCATGACCACCTGGCGCCGTGCCATTCACAGGCACCCCGAACTCGGTTTCGAGGAGCACGCCACCAGCGCACTCGTGGCTGAACGACTGCGCACCTGGGGCTATGAGGTACATACCGGCATCGCCGTGACCGGAGTGGTGGGTGTATTGCGTGTGGGTGACAGCCGCGGGCGCACGATCGGACTGCGTGCCGACATGGATGCGATCCCGGTTCAGGAGATGACCGGCCTGCCATGGGCGAGCACCGTCCCCGGCAAGATGCACGGCTGCGGCCACGATGGCCACACCGCGATGCTGCTCGGCGCAGCCCAGGCGCTCGCTGCCCGTGCGCAGCAAGGCGTGTTCAAGGGCACGGGCACCCTGGTGCTGATCTTCCAGCCAGCAGAGGAGCTTGGCGGCGGCGGCGGCGCACGTCGCATGATCGACGAGGGACTGCTCGAACGCTTCCCCTGTGACGTCATCTTCGGCATGCACAATTTCCCGGGCATCCCGGTTGGCGAGGTTCATGTCCGCCCGGGCGCCTTCATGGCCTCCTCCGACAAGGTGCTGGTTCGCTTCATCGGACGCGGCGGGCACGGTGGCATGCCACACATAGCAATCGATCCGACCCTGCCTGCAGCGGCGACCGTGCTCGGGTTGCAGTCCATCGTCGGCCGCAACATCAATCCCAACCACGCCGCAGTGATCAGCGTCGGCCGCTTGCAGGCGGGCTCGACCTACAACGTGATCGGCGAAACTGCCGAGCTCGAGCTCAGCGTGCGTGCGCTCGACCCCGGTGCCCGCGACCTGCTCGAGCGCCGCATCCGCGAGCTCGCCGAGAACCAGGCGCGCGCCTACGGCTGCACTTGCGAGATCAGCCACGAGCGCGGCTATCCGGTCCTCATCAACGCCCCCGCACCAACCGCCTTCGCCGTCGAGGTCGCAGGCAAGCTGTTTGGCACCGATCACGTCGTGACCGACACCCAGCCACTTACCGGCAGCGAGGATTTCGCCTTCATGCTCGAGCAGGTCCCCGGTTGCTACGTACTCGTCGGCAATGGCGACAACGGCCACGCCGAAGGCAGATGGGCAGGCGGCTGCATGGTCCACAACCCGCATTACGATTTCAACGATGCCTGCCTGGCAGTTGGTGCCGGGCTCTGGGTCGGTCTGGTCGAACACTACCTTGCTAACGAAACCCCTTGAGGAGACAAGTATGAGAATCAACAAACTCTTTGCCACCGTATCGGCTGGCTTCGTCCTTGCGATCGGCGCTGGCAGCGCGGCAGCCCAGGCCACCATCACCCTGACCATGTCGAGCTGGGTGTCCCCGACCCACTTCCTGACGCCCGAAGTCTTCCAGCCCTGGATCGAAGACGTGAAGCGTGTCACAGAAGGCCGCGTCAACGTGCGCATCCTGCCCAAGCCGGTCGGCGGCCCCGCCCAGCACTGGGAACTGGCACGCAAGGGCGTGGCGGACATCACCTGGGGCAACTTCACCTACGAGCCCGATCGCTTCAAGGCGCTGTGGTTCTCGGAGATGCCCTTCATCGGCACCAATGCCGAGGCGTCCTCGGTGGCGCTGTGGGAGACCTACGAGAAGTACCTCGCCGGCAAACCGGCCTTCGAAGGCGTGGTCATGCTCGGTGTCGGCCTCTTCGGCGGCGGCCAGATCCACCACGGCAAGAAGGGGATCGTCGAGCCCGACGACCTCAGGAACCAGAAAGTGCGCATGGGCGGCCCCATCCAGAAGCGTCTGCTCGAAGACCTCGGCGCGGTGCCGGTCGCCGGTCCCGGTCCGAAGGCCTACGAACTGCTCGAGAGCGGCGTGGTCGACGCGTCCCTGCACACCATCGAGTCGGTCATCAACTTCCGCGTCGAGGGCAAGCTCAAGCACCACACCATCGTCCCCGGCGGTTTCTACGACGCGAGCTTCTTCATCGTCATGAACGAGGGCAAGTGGAACAGGCTCTCCGAGACCGACCGCAAGGCCATCATGAGCGTGTCGGGCGAGAAGCTGTCGCGCCTTTGGGGCCAGCGCTTCGACGCGCAGAACCAAGCTGGAGAGGCCAAGCTGCGCGCCGAGGGCCACAACTTCAACGAGCCTTCGCAGGCGCTGGTCGAACGCATCGGCGCGGTGCGCGAGCGCATGCTCGCTGACTGGGCAGCCGAAGGGCCGAGCTTCGGTGTCGACAAGCCGATGGAAATGCTCGAGTTCTTCGAGCAGCGCTACAAGGCCCAAGGCAGCCGCTGATCGCCCCGTGATACCGGCAGAGGCCGGCCTCGCCCACAAGGAGAAACACATGGACGCGTATCTGTCCCGCCTGCGCAATGCCGTAGAGTCCTTGCTCATCCTCACCCTGATGGGCATGGTCCTGCTCACCTTCGCCGACGTCACCGGTCGCCGCCTGTTCGGGACTCCGGTCTTTGGCGCCCATGACGCCACCGAGCACCTGATGGCGATCATGGTGTTCTGCGGCCTGCCCCTGCTCACCCTCGCACGCGGCCATCTCAGCGTTGATCTGTTCGACAAGTGGTTGCTGCGCCCGGCTATGGCGTGGTGGCACCGACTGATCTCGGCACTGATGACGGCCGTGCTGCTGCTGATTGCCTACGAGTTCTTCAACGCAGCGATCGAGGCGGGCCAGATCCAGGAGATCAGCCAGGCGTTGTCGATTCCGCGCAGCGGCATGTATGCCTTCATCGCCTTCGCCTCCCTGTTGTCGGCTCTGGCTGCCCTGATCGGCTGCTTTAACCCGCCCGCCTCGCACCCCCAGCACACCACCGAGGAGCACGCCAAATGACCGTCGGTCTGCTTTCCCTTCTGGCCGTGCTGGTGCTGGCCTTCCTGCGCGTACCACTCGCCTTCGCGCTGCTGTCGGTGTCACTCGCTGGCATCAGCGTCGTCATGGGCTGGGACGTCGCCCGTTCGCTGGTGCCGATGACAATCTCCGAGGCCGTGTTCTCCTACGAACTGGCCGTAGTACCGATGTTCATCCTGATGGGCAACATCCTAGCGCGCTCGGGCATCTCGGACGACCTGTTCCGCGCCGCCAATGCCTTCCTCGGCCCGGTGCGCGGGGGCCTGGCGCTGTCGACCATGGTCACCTGTGCGGGCTTCAGCGCAGTGTGCGGCTCCAGCCTGGCCACTGCGGCCACGATGTCGAAGGTCGCCTATCCGAGCATGAAGCGCTACGGCTACTCGGACCAACTCGCCGCGGCCACCATCGCTGCCGGTGGCACGCTGGGCATCCTGATCCCGCCCTCGATCATCCTGATGATCTACGGCATCCTCACCCAGACCAATATCGGCGATCTGTTCGTCGCCGCCGTGATACCCGGCATCCTCGGCCTGCTCCTATATCTGGGCGTGGTCTACGCCATAGCCTGCATCAGCCCGCAGGACGCCCCCCGCGGCGAGCGCACTACCACCGCGGAAAAGCTGCGCTCACTGCGCGGCGTGTGGCCCTTCACCCTGCTGTTCGTACTCATTATCGGCGGCCTGTATGGCAGGCTCTTTACCGCCACCGAGGCTGCGGGCATGGGTGCCGGCCTGGCGCTGATCCTGTCCATTGCGCAGCGGCGAATCGGCTGGCAGAGCTTCCGCCAGATTTTCATCGAGACGGCGATCACCTCGGTGATGCTCTACAGCGTGCTGTTCGGCGCGCTGCTGTTCGCCAAGCTGATCTCGTTCTCGGGCCTGGGCGAAGGCATGCTGGAACTCGTCCAGGAAGCGGGCCTCGGCCCATACCAGACCCTCGCGGCGATCCTGCTCATCTTCCTGCTGCTGGGCTGCGTGATGGAGTCGCTCGCGATCATCCTGATCTGCGTGCCCCTCTTCATCCCCATCCTCATCAGCCACGGGTTCGATTTGGTCTGGTTCGGCATCATCGTCGTGGTGGTCACCGAAATCGCCCTCATCACGCCACCGATCGGCATGAACGTGTTCGTGCTCAAGGCCGCCCTGCCCCACGTCAGGCTCGGGGCAATCTTCCGCGGGCTGTTCCCCTTCGTCGGAATCGACCTTCTGCGCCTGCTGCTGCTGGTCGCTTTCCCCTCGCTCACCATGGGGCTGGTGTGGATGATGAAATAGCAGGCACAAGGATCTCGCAGCAAGGTCTGGCGCATGATGAACTCAGGCAGGCAATCGTCCTCGCGTTCAAATGGCAGACTGGTTCACCCGCGCCGACAGCTCGGCTGCACTCTCCTTGCGCTCGCTGTAGCGATCGACCAGGTAAGGCGCGATGTCGCGCGTGAGCAGGGTGAACTTCACCAGTTCCTCCATCACATCCACCACGCGGTCGTAATAGGCCGAAGGCTTCATGCGGTCATGCTCGTCGAACTCGAGGAAGGCCTTTGCCACCGAAGACTGGTTGGGGATCGTCAGCATGCGCATCCAGCGCCCGAGCACGCGCATCTGATTGACCGCGTTGAACGACTGCGAGCCGCCGCACACCTGCATCACCGCCAGGGTCTTGCCCTGGGTCGGGCGCACCGCGCCGACCGACAGCGGTATCCAGTCGATCTGCGTCTTCATGATGCCGGTCATCGCGCCATGACGTTCGGGCGAGCACCACACCATGCCCTCGGCCCACTGGGTGAGCTCGCGCAGTTCGACCACCTTGGGGTGGGTGTCGGGCGCATCGTCCGGCAGCGGCAGGCCGCTCGGGTTGAAGACCCGCGTCTCGGCGCCCATGGCGCGAAGCACGCGGGCGGCTTCCTCTGCCAGCAGGCGGCTGAACGAGCGCGCCCGCAAGGAACCATAAAGCAGCACGATGCGCGGCGGATGGGTCGACGGCTGGGTAGCCTGCAACTGCGCGGGATCGGGCTCACGGAACAGCGCCGCGTCCACGTTCGGCAGGTCAGGCAGGGACTGGCCGGGCAGCGGCTCAGACACGACGCCCCTCCGCGTCGACGACCTTCTCGCCATCCTCCTTGGTGAAGGCGCCGCGCTGCGGCTGCGGCAGGATGTCGAGCACAAGCTCGGACGGCCGGCATAGCCGCGTGCCGAGCGGGGTGACGACGATCGGCCGATTGATGAGGATGGGGTGGGTCATCATCGCCTCGATCAGCTCGCCGTCGGTCTTCGCCGGGTCTGCGAGGCCCAGTTCGGAGAACATGGCCTCCTTGGCACGCATGATGCCGCGCACCCCGAGACCGGCGGCCGCGATCAGCGCGACAAGTTGCTCTCGGCTGGGCGGGGTCTTCAGGTACTCGATGACGGCCGGCTCCACCCCGCTGTTGCGGATCATCGCCAGCGTGTTGCGCGAGGTACCGCAACGCGGGTTGTGGTAGATCGTGATGTCGCTCATCAGCGTGTTTCCTCTTTCATGACAGCCCGCCGCGCGGCAACGGCGGCAGGGGCGAACCAGTGCGGCGTGCGGTTGACGATGGCCACCAGCGACAGCATCACCGGCACCTCGACCAGTACGCCGACCACGGTTGCCAGCGCCGCACCCGAATTGAGCCCGAACAGCGAGATCGCCACCGCCACCGCCAGCTCGAAGAAGTTCGAGGTACCGATCAGGCAGGCCGGACCGGCCACATTGTGCGGCAACTTGAGCGCCTTGGCGGCAAGGTAGGCGATGAGGAAGATGCCGTAGGTCTGCACCATCAGCGGCACCGCGATCATCGCGATCACCAGCGGCTTGTCGACGATGGTGTTGGCCTGGAAGCCGAACAGCAGCACCACGGTGGCGATCAGGCCGACGATGGACCAGGGCTTGAGCCGGGCGACGAAATCTGCCACCGCCGTCGGCGAACGCCGCTCCAGCGCATGCCGCGTTGCCATGCCGGCAAGCAGCGGCAGCACGACGTAAAGCACGGTGGACAGCACCAGCGTTTCCCAAGGCACGGTGATGTTGGTGACGC
Source organism: Thauera sp. 27 (assembly GCF_000310125.2). Classification (NCBI taxonomy): domain Bacteria; kingdom Pseudomonadati; phylum Pseudomonadota; class Betaproteobacteria; order Rhodocyclales; family Zoogloeaceae; genus Thauera; species Thauera sp. 27. The sequence continues at coordinate 32,363 of NZ_AMXB01000006.1, read as the reverse complement.
CGAGCAGGAAGGCGGCGATCGGCGCGAAGGCGAACACCATGATGATGTCGTTCACCGACACCTGTACCAGGGTGTAGTTGGGGTCGCCCTTCACGAGCTGGCTCCATACGAAGACCATCGCGGTGCACGGCGCCACGCCGAGCAGGATCATGCCGGCGATGTATTCGCTGGCCGACTGCGGATCGACCCAGGGCGCAAACAGGTAGTGGAAGAACAGCACCCCCAGCGCCGCCATCGTGAAGGGCTTGATCAGCCAGTTCACCACCAGGGTCAGGATCAGGCCCTGGGGCTTCTTGCCCACATCGCGCACGGCGTGCCAGTCGATCTGGATCATCATCGGGTAGATCATCACCCAGATGAACACAGCCACCACCAGATTCACCTGCGCGAACTCCAGTCCGGCGATGAGCTGGAACGCACCCGGTGCGACCAGCCCCAACCCCACGCCAGCGAGAATCCCCAGCCCGACCCAGACCGTCAGGTAACGCTCGAACAGCCCCATATCAAGCCTCCGTCGGCAGATGGCCAATGTGGCCAATCTCGTTATTGATGACCAGGCGGTCGTGATTGATCGAGGTCAGGCCGCGTGAGGGCACGCAGTAGATCCTGTCAGACATGGGAGGCCCCTTTTTCGTTATGAGCCCGGATCGGGCGATGTGATTCGACTCAGCAATCGAGCCCGTCGGCGCAGGTATCGACCCCGCACAGTTCAGGCATGCCGGCACAGCATTCTTCGGTGAGATAGGCCACCAGTTCGCGCATCAGCGCCATGTTGGCGCGGTAGCGCTGGAAGCGCCCCTCCTGCTCTGCCGACACCAGGCCCGCATGGCTCAGCGTCTTGAGGTGGAAGGACATGTTGGTGGGCGGGATGTCGAGCGCGGCCGACAGCTCGCCCGCCACCATGCCGGCCGGTCCGACGCGCACGAGCAGGCGAAAGACGTCCAGCCGGATGCCGGAGGACAGCGCCTCGAAGATCGGCAGTGCAGTGTTCTTTTCCATGTTTGTTCTCCAGACCGTCAGCTCAGGTCTCCATCCGGGCGGCGGCGTCACGCACCAGCGGCAATGCCAGCGTCGCCAGCCAGCAGATCAGCAGCATCAGCGCCGAACCCGCAAGCGCGTAAAGCAGCCCGCCCCACTGGTACAGCAGCCCCGACAGCAGCGTGCCGATGAAGCGGCCGAGCGCATTGGCGGCGTAGTAAAAGCCCACGTCCTCAGCCGCCTTCTCCGAGCCCGCGTAGGCGAGCACGAGATAGGAATGCACCGAGGAGTTCACCGCGAAGGCAAAGCCGAACAGCCCCAGGCCGCATACCACCACCCATTCCAGGCTGGGCAGCTGCAGCCACACCGCCACTGCCAGCCCAGCGGGGATCAGCGCCAGCAGCGCCGACCACAAGCGCGCCGCCGGCACCTCACGGCTCAGGCCGTCGGCGCTGCGGCGCACGATGTGCGGCGCGGCCGCCTGCACCAGGCCGTAGCCGATGGTCCACGCAGCGAGGAAGGTACCGACCATGGTGAAGGACCACCCTGCCGAGTACAGGAACACTGGCACACCGACCACGAACCACACGTCGCGCGCGCCGAACAGCACCACGCGCGCCGCGGCCAGCGCGTTGATGCCGGGGTTCTTGGCAAACAGTTCGCGCACCGACTTCGAGGCCTTCCTCTTGCCCATCATCGGCGGCAAGGACAGCAGCACGCCGGCAAGCACCAGTGCCAGCAAACCCGCCATCGCCCACAGCGCGCCACGAAAGCCCAAGGTTTCCAGCAGCAGACCACCGAGAAAGAACCCGAAGCCCTTCATCGCGTTCTTGCTGCCGGTGAACCAGGCCACCCACTTGAAGAGCTGGCCCTGATCCCCGCCCTGAGCCTTCGCCTCGGCCTGAGCCTCGGACTGGGTCAGCTTGATCGCCGACTTGCTCGCGGTCTTGGTCAGATCCTTGGCCACGCCGCAGATGCCCTGCGCCACCACCACCCACGCCACCGCCATCGCCGCCGTCCACCCCGGGTCGAGCAGCGACAACAGCACGAAGCCGACGATCTGCGTCACCAGCCCCACGCTGAGCATGCGCGCGATGCCGTAACGCGTCGCCAGCCAGCCCCCGACCAGGTTCGCCAGCACGCCCGCCGCCTCGTAGAGCAGGAACAGGAAGGCGAGCGTGAACGGCGAATAGCCCAGGCGGTAGAAGTGCAGCAGCACCAGCATGCGCAGCGCGCCATCGGTGAGCGTGAAGCCCCAGTAAGCGGCGGTGACGATGGCGTAGTTGCGCGCAGCGTGTTGCATGATGTTCAGATACCCACGGTTTCCATATGGCAGGCGAGGTCGACCATGCGGCAGGCGTAACCCATCTCGTTGTCGTACCAGGCGTACACCTTGAGCAGCGTGCCGTCGGTGACCATGGTGGAGAGTGCATCGACGATCGAGCTGCGCGTATCGCGGGCGTAATCGACGCTCACCAGCGGGCGCTCCTCGTAGCCGAGGATGCCGGCGAGCTCGCCTTCGGCCGCGGCCTTGAACAGCGCATTGACCTCCTCAGCCGTGGTCGCGCGCTCGAGTTCGAACACGCAGTCGGTGAGCGAGGCGTTCAACACCGGCACGCGCACCGCGTGGCCGTTGAGCTTTCCCTTCAACTCCGGGTAGATCAGCGCGATCGCGGTGGCGCTGCCGGTGGTGGTGGGCGCCAGGCTCATCAGCGAGCTGCGCGCGCGGCGCAGGTCCTTGTGCGGCGCATCGACCACCAGGTTGGTGTTGGTGGGGTCGTGGATGGTGGTGATCTGCCCGTGGCGGATGCCCAGGTTCTCATGCACCACCTTCACCACCGGCGCCAGACAGTTGGTGGTGCACGAGGCCGCGGTCACGATGCGGTCGCGCGCCGGGTCATAAGCTTCGTGGTTGATGCCGACCACCACGTTGAGCACGCCGCCGGTCTTGACCGGGGCAGCCACGATCACGCGCTTGGCGCCGCGGTCGAGGTGGCCCTGCAGGGTTTCGGGGGTAAGGAACTTGCCGGTGCATTCCAGCACCACATCCACACCCAGATCGCCCCAGGGGATCTCGGCCGCGGTAGCGTGCGCGGAGAAGGACAGCCGGCGATCGTCGATGCCGATCGCGCCCTCGCCTTCGGCGGCGATATCCGCACGCCACTTGCCCTGCACGCTGTCGAAGGCGAGCAGGTGTGCAGTAGCCGCTGCGCCGCCCTTCAGTTCGTTGAGGTGCACCACTTCCAGCCGGTTGCCCGCGCGCGGGTCGTCCGCCTGCCGTTCCGCAGCCCCCATCGCGGCGCGCAGCGCCAGGCGGCCGATGCGACCCATGCCATTGATGCCAATCCTCATGTCAATCTCCAATAACACAACACTTTTAGAATAATTGAAATCTTAGCAACGATGTGTGACATGCAGGTTACTGACCACCAACCCGTCCCTTCGTACAGCGGTCACTCCCTGACCGCATCCCCCACGCACCTTCCCCGGCCTGTGCTCGACTAAACTTGCAGCGTTAGCCACATCGCGAAGCACTGCATTGCGGCAACGTCAGCCGCGCCGACCTGCGCTTTTAGTCCGCCCAGTGAGACCCTCGTGATACCAACCGCCGTAGCGCCCGAACAACACCGCCCCAGCGCCACGAGCAGTGCGCTGGCGGTAGCGCAGGCGTTGCCCAGAGCCTTGCCCTGCCCTCCGAACGGCGTGTCCGGGTCGACGACGCCGGTAACGATCTCAAGCTCGACATTCGCGCCTATGCCTATGCAGGCGAGATTCAGCTTGTCGCAGCAAGGCTCTACACGGGGCAGACCACCAACTTCCGTACCGCGGGTGGAGGCTTTGCGCCCGTGTTTCTCACCGACACAATGACCAGCGAAGGAGAAGCATCATGAAGGACATCAAGGTTCTCGGTACCGGTTGCGCCAACTGCAAGAACACGGTCAAGCTCATCGAAGAGGTCGCCGGCGAAATGGGTGAGCAGATTGCGCTCGAAAAGGTCGAGGAGTTACAGAAGATCATGAGCTACGGCGTGATGGCGACGCCAGCTGTCGTAATCGACGGCAGCGTAGTTCATTCCGGCGGCGTACCCGCGCGCAGCAAGGTTGAGGGCTGGTTCTGATCGCGGCGGAGCAGGCGATCAGCCGGGTAGCGAGGAAACCGGCAGCCCCCTCTCCACCCACATGCCGAACAGCATCCCGCTGATCGTCGCCATCACCACGACCAGGGCGACGAACGTCAGCGTCTTCTTCGTGCCCAGCACGCTGCGGATCACCAGCATGTTGGGCAGCGACAGGGCCGGCCCGGCCAGCAGCAGGGCCAGCGCCGGCCCCTGGCCCATGCCATTGCCGATCAGGCCCTGCACGATCGGCACCTCGGTGAGGGTGGCGAAGTACATGAAGGCGCCGGCGAAGGCGGCGAAGAAGTTCGCCGACAGCGAATTGCCCCCCACCGCCCAGGCCACCCATTCCGAGGGGATCAGGCCTTCCTCGCCGGGACGGCCAAGCAGCGCGCCGGCAATCAGCACGCCGATGAGCAGCAGCGGCAGGATCTTCTTCGCGTAGTCCCAGGACGAAGCGAACCAGCCGGCGCCCTCGCCCTTGTCGGTGCTGGTGATCCACGACAGACCGATGATGAGCAGCGCAAAGGGCACGAGCGGCTGTTCGCCGAACACGACCGCCGCTGCCACGCCGGCGGCGACCACCAGCAACACGCGTGTGTGCGACATCTTCATCCAGCCGACGAGGATGGCCGCAAGCGCAATGCCGAACGCCCCCGTGATCCACCACTTGGCCGCGTAGATCGCGTGCCAGGCCCCCTCCTCGACCGCCGGCTTCGCCCAGTTGGCGAACACCAGGATGGCGACCAGCACGCCAAAGAACACCGCGTTCTGCCACAACGGCCGACTCGGGCCCTCGTCAGGCATCACGATCTTGTTATTGAGCTTCTCGAGCTCTTCCTTGCGGTACAGGAAGGCCATCATCAGGCCGATGAGCACGCTGAACACCACGGCACCGATGCCGCGCGCGACGCCGAGCTCCGGCCCCAGGATGCGGGCGGTGAGAATGATCGCCAGGACATTGATCGCCGGCCCGGAATACAGAAAGGCGATCGCCGGCCCCAGGCCCGCGCCCATGCGATAGATGCCGGCGAAGAGCGGCAGCACCGTGCAGGAGCACACGGCCAGGATCGTCCCCGACACCGAAGCCACGCCATAGGCCATGCCTTTGGGTGCAGCCGGCCCGAGGTACTTCATCACCGCCGCCTGGCTGACAAAGACCGCGATTGCACCGGCGATGAAGAAGGCAGGGATGAGGCACAGCAGCACATGCTCTTCGGCATACCAGCGCACCAGATAGAGCGCTTCCCAGAAGGCGTTATGCAGCCGGTCCCAGCCCTGCAGAGCCTCGACCGGCAGGTAGAAGCAGGCGATGAAAACGCCCACGATCAGCGCCAGCGGTTTCCACTCGTTGCGCCAGAAGCTGTTGCCATCCATGGGACACCCCACACAAGAAGCCTCACCGCAATGATGCGACTATTTGGCCGCAAATAGGGCGTCGCCGCGACAACGCCCGGTCGGGTGCCATGACTTCGCTCAGGCCTCGATACAGCCTGCCGACCTTGCTGCGGCGCAGCATCATTGCTAGAATCCGCCACACTTGCGCGGCCCAAGTACTTGCGCCGAGCCGCGCCCCCCCCAGACAAGCCTGCCCACAAGCGACCCATGTAAGCCCTGCCCCAGCCTGCGAGCTGCGCCACCCCTTTCCGCTCGCGCGAGGCTGCTGCAACGAGTTCGCTTGACTCATCCGTGCACGGGCTGCGCAACATGGCCGGCCCGCATCGGCCCCAATCCATGCGGCCGGGCTGCGTGCCCGGCCGTCCAGGGCTCCGCGCTTCAATGCGAATCCGCCTCGCGTGAGTTCATCGCGCCCCTGCCCGGGACGCGCGCAAACTTGATGGACTCATAACGACAAATGAAATCCCTCCACCAGGACTGGCTGTCCAACATTCGCAACGACCTGCTCGCGGGTCTCGTCGTCGCGCTCGCCCTCATCCCCGAAGCCATTGCGTTTTCCATCATCGCCGGTGTCGACCCCAAGGTCGGGCTCTATGCCTCCTTCTGCATCGCGGTGGTCATCGCCTTCACGGGCGGCCGCCCCGGGATGATCTCGGCCGCGACCGGCGCCATGGCGCTGGTGATGGTGACGCTGGTGAGGGATCACGGCCTGCAGTACCTGCTCGCCGCCACCGTCCTCACCGGGGTGCTGCAGATCATCGCCGGCTGGATCCGGCTCGGCCGGCTGATGCGCTTCGTGTCGCGCTCGGTGGTCACCGGCTTCGTCAACGCGCTCGCCATCCTCATCTTCATGGCGCAATTGCCCGAGCTGATCAACGTCACCTGGCACGTGTACGCGATGACCGCCGCCGGCCTGGGCATCATCTATCTGTTTCCCTACATAACCAAGGCGATTCCCTCGCCGCTGGTCACTATCGTGGTGCTGACCGCAGTGGCCATCGTGCTCGACCTCGACATCCGCACCGTGGGCGACATGGGCGAGCTGCCCGACAGCCTGCCGGTGTTCCTGCTCCCCGACGTGCCGCTCAACCTGGAGACGCTGGCGATCATCTTCCCCTACTCGCTGACGCTGATGGTGGTGGGCTTGCTCGAGTCGCTGATGACCGCGACCATCGTCGACGATCTCACCGACACCACCAGCAACAAGAACCGCGAATGCGTCGGCCAAGGCGTGGCCAACATCGCCAGCGGCTTCATCGGTGGCATGGCCGGCTGCGCGATGATCGGCCAGTCGGTAATCAACGTGAAGTCCGGCGGCCGCGGCCGGCTGTCGACGCTGTCGGCAGGCCTGTTCCTGCTCGCATTGCTGATGCTGGTGGGCGACTGGGTGGCGCAGATCCCGATGGCGGCGCTGGTGGCGGTGATGATCATGGTGTCGATCGGCACCTTCGACTGGAACTCGATCCGCAAGCTGCGCGAACACCCGCCCAGCTCCAGCATCGTGATGATGGCTACGGTGGCGGTCACCGTCGCCACCCACGATCTGGCCCAGGGCGTGCTGGTCGGCGTACTGGCCTCGGGCTTTTTCTTCGCGCACAAGGTGGGGCGCATCCTGAGGGTGCGCTCGATTGCCGAGGACGAAGGGCGTCAGCGCCGCTACACCGTCACCGGGCAGGTGTTCTTCGCCTCGGCCGACGCCTTCATCGCCAGCTTCGACTTCCGCGAAGTGATCGACAAGGTGGTGATCGACGTCTCGCGCGCCCACTTCTGGGACATCACTGCGGTCAGCGCACTGGACAAGGTGGTGGTGAAGTTCCGCCGCGAAGGCACCGATGTCGAAGTCGTCGGCCTCAACGAAGCCAGCGCGACGATGGTCGACAAGTTCGGCGTGCACGACAAGAGCGACGGCACCGACCTGCTCACCGGCCACTGAGGAGAACAGCATGAACAAGCAAGACAGAAAAGTGCTGGCCTGCGTGGACCAGTCCCACTTTGCCGACACCGTCGCCGACTACGCAGCCTGGGCCGCGCGCCGCATGGACGCACCGCTCGAGCTCCTGCACGTGATCGACCGCCACCTCGAGCAAGGCTCGGGCGACGACCACAGCGGCGCCATCGGCTTCAACGCGCAGGAACACCTGCTGCACAGCCTCAGCGACAAGGACGCCGCCCTCGCCCGCAGCAAGCGCGAGCAGGGGCGCATCTTCCTCAACCATCTGCGCGAACGCGCACTGGCTGCAGGCGCCCCCTCGGCCGACATGCGCCAGCGCCACGGCGCGCTCGACGACACCCTGGCCGAACAGGAGGACAACGTACGCCTCTTCGTCTTCGGTCGGCGCGGTGCCTCGGCCGCAAAAACGCGGCCGGAAGGATCGAACACGCTCGGCCGTAATGTCGAGCGCGTGGTGCGCGCCATCCACAAGCCCATCCTCACCGTCACCGAGGGCTTCAAGGAGCCCGCACGCGTGATGCTCGCCTACGACGGCAGCGCGGTGACGCGCAAGGGCGTGGACATGATCGCCGGCAGCCCGCTGTTCAAGGGCCTGCCGATCCACATCGTGATGGCTGGCAAGGACAGCGCAGACGCACCGAAGCAGGTCGCCTGGGCAAAGGACACCCTCACCGCCGCGGGCTTCGAGGTGGTCGCCGACATCCTCCCGGGCGACCCCGAAGCGGTGATTTCACGCGAGGTCAAGGCGCGCAACATCGACATGCTGCTCATGGGTGCCTACGCGCATTCGCCACTGCGCGCGCTGCTGTTCGGGAGCAAGACCACCGACCTGCTGCGCGCCGCCACTATCCCGACCCTGCTGTTGCGCTAAATTGGGCAGGCCTTCGAGCCAGACAGGGCCGCAGCGGATCATGAGCCGCGGCCCGCTCCGGCCGTCGGCCCTTGCTTCGGTCGTTTCGTGAAATTTGCTGTAAGGATTCGCGCGCGCCTCCGACCAAGGTAAAAACCGACCCGGAGCACTCCAATGCGCGACACCTTCCCCCTGCTGGTCAAGACCGATTTCCCCGCGCTCACGCGCGGCCGTCTCGAGGTGCTGCAGGCCAACCTCGGCTACCGCTGCAACCAGGCCTGCCTGCACTGCCACGTGGCCGCCAGCCCGCGCCGCACGGAAGAAATGAGCTGGGACACGATGGCGCTGCTGCTCGAGGTGGCGCGCCGTCACCGGGTGCGCACCCTGGACCTCACCGGCGGCGCGCCGGAGATGAACCCCAACTTCCGCCGGCTCGTGGCCGAAGCGCGGGCGATGGGGCTGAATGTCATCGACCGCTGCAACCTCACCATCCTGGGCGAGCCGGGCTACGAATGGCTGGCCGATTTCCTCGCCGCGCAGCGCGTCGATGTCGTCGCCTCGCTGCCGTGCTACCTCGAGGACAACGTCGACGCCCAGCGCGGCGACGGGGTGTTCCGGCAGAGCATCGACGGATTGCGCACGCTCAACGCGCTCGGCTACGGCCAGCCCGGCTCCGGGCTCGTGCTGAACCTGGTCTACAACCCGCTCGGCCCCAGCCTCCCGCCCGAGCAGCACGGGCTGGAGCAGGCGTACAAGCGCGAGCTGGCGGCGCGCTACGGCATCGTGTTCAACCAGTTGTTCGCGCTCGCCAACATGCCGATCCAGCGCTTCGGCAGCCAGCTGATCTCACGCGGGCAGTTCGACGGCTACATGGCCCTGCTCAAGGGTGCCCACCGGCCAGAAAACCTGGTCGGGGTGATGTGTCGGGCGCTGGTATCAGTGAGTTGGCAGGGGCAGGTTCATGACTGTGACTTCAATCAGATGCTAGGGCTGCCGCTCGGGGCTCGGTCACAGGCCACGCATCTGCCCGATCTTCTGGGCAATGACATGGAGGACGGCACAATCCGGGTTGGCGAGCATTGCTATGGCTGTACCGCCGGCCAGGGCAGCAGTTGCGGCGGCGCGCTCGAGCATTGAGCGCATTGGCAGACATCCAGATGAATCCTCGCAAACTCGCCGTCCTCGTGACCCTTGCCGCCGCGATCGGCAGCTTCTTCCTGTTCGATCTTGGCCAGTACCTCAACCTGCAGACGCTGAAGGCGCAGCAGGCCGCCATTGCGGACTATCGCGACCACAATCCGGTGCTGAGCGTCGCCGTCTATTTCCTCATCTACGTGGCCGTCACCGCCTTGTCGGTGCCCGGTGCGGCCTTGCTGACGCTGGCCGGCGGCGCCGTGTTCGGGCTGCTGTGGGGGACGGTAATCGTCTCCTTCGCCTCCACCCTCGGCGCCACCGCCGCCTTCCTGATCGCCCGCTTCCTGCTGCGTGACTGGGTCGGGCAGCGCTTCGGCCAGCGCCTGGCGGCCATCGACGAGGGCATCAAGCGTGAAGGTGCGTTTTACCTGTTCACGCTGCGCCTGGTGCCGGTGTTTCCGTTCTTTCTGGTCAACCTGCTGCTGGGCCTGACGGCGATGCGCACCTGGACCTTCTTCTGGGTCAGTCAGCTCGGCATGTTCGCGGGCACCGTGGTGTATGTGAATGCCGGCACCCAGCTTGCGCGCATCGACAGCCTGGGCGGCATCCTGTCGCCCGCCCTGCTCGGCTCCTTCGCCATCCTGGGCGTGTTCCCGCTGATTGCGCGGCGCGTAGTGGAGCGCGTCCGCCGCAATCGGGTCAATGCGCGCTGGACACAGCCGAAACAGTTCGACCGCAACCTGGTGGTGATCGGGGGCGGCAGCGCCGGCCTGGTCACGTCCTATATCGCCGCAGCGGTCAAGGCCAAGGTGACGCTGGTCGAGCGCCACAAGCTTGGCGGCGACTGCCTCAACACCGGCTGCGTGCCCTCGAAGGCGTTGATCCGCTCGGCGAAGTTCCTGTCGCACGTCGCGCGCGCGCCCGAGTTCGGTATTGCCTCGGCCGATGCGCGCTTCGATTTCGCCGAGGTGATGGAGCGGGTGCAGCGCATTATCGCCCAGGTCGAGCCGCACGATTCGGCCGAGCGCTACACCGGGCTGGGGGTCGACGTAGTGCAGGGCGCTGCGCGCATCGTGTCGCCGTGGGAAGTCGAGATCGATACCGCCGACGGCGAGCGCCGACGCCTCAGCACACGCGCCATCGTCATCGCCACAGGCGCCCGCCCGACGGTGCCCGAGCTGCCCGGTATCGAGGATACGGGCTACCTCACCTCCGACACGGTCTGGTCGCTGCGCAAGTTGCCGTGCCGACTGCTGGTGCTGGGCGGCGGGCCGATCGGCTCGGAGCTGGCCCAGGCCTTCGCCCGCTTCGGTGCCCAGGTCATCCAGGTCGAGCGCGGGCCGCGCCTGCTGCCGCGCGAGGACGCCGATGTCTCCGAGCTGGTAATGCAGCGTTTTCGCGCCGAGGGCATCGACCTGCGCCTCGAGCACCAGGCCAAGGCCTTCATCAAGGACGGCGAACAGAAAATCCTGATTGCCGAGCATGCGGGCAAGGAGGTGCGCATCCCCTTCGACACCGTGCTGATCGCGCTCGGGCGCAGCGCCAACCTGCGGGGCTACGGGCTGGAGGAACTCGGGGTGCGCTGTGGCCGCACGATCGAGACGAACGCGCTGCTGCAGACCAACTATCCGAGCATCTACGCCGCGGGCGACGTGGCCGGGCCTTACCAGTTCACCCACACCGCCGCGCATCAGGCCTGGTACGCCGCGGTCAACGCGCTGTTCGACCCGATCAAGACCTTCAGGGCGGACTACCGCGTCATCCCCTGGGCCACCTTCATCGAGCCCGAGGTTGCCCGCGTCGGACTCAACGAGCAGGAAGCACGCGAACAGGGCATCGCCTACGAACTCAGCACCTTCGGCATCGACGACCTCGATCGTGCCATTGCCGACAGCGAGGCACACGGTTTCATCAAGGTGCTGACGGTGCCCGGCAAGGACCGCATCCTGGGCGTGACCATCGTCGGCGAGCACGCGGGCGACCTCATCGCCGAGTATGTGCTGGCAATGAAGCAGGGCATCGGGCTCAACCGCATCCTCGGCACCATCCACATCTATCCGACCCTGGCCGAAGCCAACAAGTACGTGGCCGGCACCTGGAAGCGGGCTCACGCCCCCGAGCGCCTGCTGCAGTGGGTGGAGCGCTTCCACACCTGGCGCCGCGGATAGGTGTCGACACCCGGATGCGGTGCAACGCCGAACACAGGCGCATCAACACCCCGCTCTTGAACACCCGAGGCATGAAGACCCAACTCGAGCCCATCGAATGAATCGGCACCGTCACGTCTCATGGGCCGCAGGCCTGCTGCTCATGCTGGTCGCCCCTGGCACGCTGTCCGCCACCGTCTGGGTAGGACGCTTTGACGGCGAGGGACCGCCGCCCGAGCCCTGGCGCATCCAGCAGCTCGACGAGCGCATCCCGCCCACTCGCTACACGCTGCGCGAGTGGGACGGCGTGCCTGCCGTCGAGGCGCTGGCCGAGCGCAGCATGGCGCTGCTCGGCCGCCCGCTCGAGGTGGACCTCGCGGCAACGCCGCACCTGTGCTGGCTGTGGCGGGTCGATGCCCCAGTGGCAAACGCCGACATGACGCGCAAGGCGGGTGACGATTACGCGGCGCGCGTGTATCTGAGCTTCGACGTGGCACCCGAGGCGCTCGGCTTCGGCACCCGCACCAAGCTGGCCCTTGCGCGCTCGATCTACGGCAACCAGGTACCCGACGCCGCGCTCAATTACGTGTGGGACAACCGCCACCCGATCGGCACGCTGCGCGACAATGCCTACACCGATCGCACACGCATGCTCGTGCTGCGATCGGGCGCGGAGGATGCCGGGCGCTGGGTGCTGGAGCGGCGCAATGTCGCCGAGGACTTCCGGCGCGCGTTCGGCGACCTGCCGGCGAAGCTCAGCGGCCTGGCGCTGGCTTCCGATACGGACAACACTGCGAGCGTGGCGCGTGCCGGCTTTGCGCAGCTCCGCTTCGTCGCCGATGCAGGCGACTGTGACACCCCGCAGCCTGGGGCCGTGGATGGAGGCTGAAAGTTGAGTGATCCGATGCAGGCGCCGGAACGGACGCCAAGGTCCGTGCACGATGGCGCTGAGAACGACGTGTCGATCGTGATGCCGGTGCTCGATGAGGCCGCCGGCATCGTCGCGCGCCTGCAGTCGCTGCAGGCGCTGCGCAGGCAGGGGGTCGAACTCATCGTGGTCGACGGTGGCAGCCGGGACGACACCGTCGAACGGGCCGCTCCCCTGGCAGATCGGCTTTTGAGCACAGGCCGTGGACGCGGGCGGCAGATGAACGCCGGTGCAGCCTGCGCGCGCGGCGGGGTGCTGCTCTTTCTCCATGCCGACACGACCCTGCCCCCCGACGCGATGTCGGCCGTGCGCCAGGCCCGCGCAAGCGGTGCCGCATGGGGGCGCTTCGACGTTCGCATCGTGGACGGGCCCGCGGGGATTGCGGTGGTCGCCTGGGCAATGAACCTGCGCTCGCGCATCACCGGCATCGCGACCGGAGACCAGGCCATGTTCTGCACACGCGAGGCCTTCGCGGCGGCGGGTGGCTTTCCCGAGATCGCGCTGATGGAGGACATCGTGCTCTCGCAGCGCTTGCGTGCGCGCTCACGCCCGGCCTGCCTGCGCCAGCGGGTGGAGACGTCCGGCCGGCGCTGGGCGCGTCATGGGCTGGTGCGCACGGTGCTGACCATGTGGTGGCTGCGGCTTCGCTTCTGGCTCGGTGCCTCGCCGGATGCGCTTGCGCGCGCCTACGGATACACCCCGCGATGAACGACGACGCCTCGACGCGCATGGAACTGGCAATCCTGGCCAAGGCGCCGCTGCCCGGCCTGTGCAAGACCCGCTTGATTCCGCACCTCGGCGCGGCCGGCGCGGCGGCGCTGCAAGGCTGGCTGCTGCAGCGCGCGGTGGCCACGGCGGTGAGCGCCGACATCGGGCCGCTCAGCCTGTGGTGTGCGCCCGACGAAACCCACCCCGACTTCCAGCGCTGCCGGGCCTTCGGCGATGTCCGCCTGCTGCCCCAGCCACAGGGGGATCTTGGCGCACGCATGCATGCCGCAGTTGCCGCAGCGCGCACGCCGGCGGGCACGCTGATCATAGGCACCGACTGCCCGGCGCTGACGCCCGGCTTGATCCGGCAGGTGGCCGACGCCCTCGGCCGCCACGACGCGGTGCTTGTCCCCGCGGAGGATGGCGGCTATGTGCTGATCGCGCTGCGGCGTGCAGATCCGCGCCTGTTCGAGGCCATCGACTGGAGCACGGATCGCGTCATGGCGCAGACGCGCCTGCGCCTGCAAAACCTCGGTCTCGACTGGCACGAAACCGCGCCCTTGTGGGATGTCGACCGCCCGGCCGACTTCGAGCGTCTGGCCGCAGGCATGCCGGCGCTGCGCGCGCTGGTCGCCACGCCGGAGCAGGCATGAAGCGCCTCGTCCTCGCCGGCGCCGGGCACGCCCACCTGCACGTGCTGCGCACGCTCGGCGCGGCGCGCTGGCCGGGCGTGGAGGTCGTCCTCGTCACGCCCTACCCGCGCCAGATCTACTCCGGCATGGTGCCGGGCTGGATCGCCGGGCACTACCGCCTCGAGGACTGCGTCGCCCCCGTCCTGCCGCTGGCAGCTGCCGCGGGTGTGCGCGTCGTCCAGGATGTCGTGTGCGCAGTCGATGCGAAGCGGGGCCATGTCACGCTGGCAAAAGGCGGCCGCATCGACTTTGACGTGCTGTCGCTGGACACCGGTGCCGGCCTCGCCATGGATGAAGGCCTGTCGGACCACCCTGGGCTGCTGCCGGTACGCCCGCTCGAGTCCTTCGTGACGCGATGGGAGCGGGCGCTGGCAACGCTGCTTGACGACGCGCAGGCGCGGGTGGCCGTAATCGGTGGCGGCGCGGCGGGCGTCGAACTCGCGTTGGCAGTCGCGTACCGACTGCGTCGCGAGACCGGCGCCGCAGTGCAGCGGGTGACGCTTGCCTGCGGGGGTGGCTTGTTGCCGGGGCACGCGCCCGGGGTCGTCAAGCGCGCGCGCGCAGCGCTGGCACGCCAGGGCGTCGAACTCGTCGAACAGCGGGTACGTGCCGGCACATCCGCACTGGAGACCGAAGCCGGGACGCCGCTTGCCGCAGCGTGGGTGATCGCGGCAACCGGCGTGGGCCCACCCGGCTGGCTCGCCCAATCGGGGCTGGCGCTCGCGCCGGATGGCTTCCTCGCTGTGGGAGAAGGCCAGCAGAGCGTTTCACACCCGAACGTGTTCGCCGCGGGCGACGCCGCCTCACGCATCGATGCGCCGCATGCCAAGTCGGGGGTCTATGCGGTGCGCGCGGGCCCGGTGTTGAGCGGGAATCTGCGGCGTGCCCTGGAAGGGCGCCCCATCGAGGCCTATCGACCGCAACGCCGCAGCCTGTACCTGCTGGCCACCGGTCCACGCGAGGCGATCGTCTCCTGGGGGCCGGTGGCGGCAAGCGGGCGTCTGGCGTGGCGATGGAAGGACTGGATCGATCGGCGTTTCATGCGCCAGTATCAATCCTCGGGCGAAGAATGAGCCATGCATGTGCTGGCGCCAACAAGATCGACCACAAGCTCCGTCACGGGCCTGCGCCTGCAACACGGGCAAGCGCCCGGTTCAGTAACCCGCCCTGGGACGACGCCTCGATCACCGCGATCCGGCATGAGATGCTGCGCTTCGCGCGCATGCAACTGCGCGACGCCGGACGAGTTCGATGTGCTGTTCAACCAGCGGGAACTGTGGAACCCCGACGATCGCCCCGCGATATGGTCGGATCACGTGGCCTGCTTCGTGATCCTGCACCGGGCACGGCTCGGCCTGCGGGCGTGTCTCGAGAATCGCCGTTACCAGGGAGAGGTCCGATGAGGATGATGGACTGCAAGGATGTGACGCGGCTCATGTCCGAACGCTATGAGCGCACGCTCAGCCTGCGCGAGCGGCTGTCGCTGAAGGTGCATACGGCCATGTGCATCGGTTGCACGAATTACGGCAAGCACATGGACGTGCTGCGCAAGGCCATGGCTCGGTTGCGCGAAGGACAGACCAGCGACGAGCGATGAGCAGGCCGCAACCAGCAGCCCGCCGTCAATCTTGTGCGCCCAGCTTCGCGCTGACTGCGGCGACGAGCGCGGCGAAATCGCTTTCGCTGTGCATCTGTGGCGACAGCGTGTTCATGTTGCCGAGGATGGAGGTCAGTTCGGCGATCGTGCGCCGGATTTCGGCGTAGCGGTCGATGTCCTCGCGGAAGCCCTTCAGGTCGGCTGCCGAGACGGTCTTGAGGGCCTCGTCGAGTTCGCGGATCTCGGCTTCCCAGTGCTGCACGTAGCGCACCCGATCAACTGATCGATGAATCTTCGCGTCGTCGAGCAGCACCGGGAATACGCGGTCCTGGAAGTTGCCCTGCGCGGCGACCCGCATCAGCTCGAACATGCAGTGCGGCGAGCGCAGGTACTTGTCGCCGATCACTGCGATCACGCAGCGACCGCCGCCCAGCCGTTCCATGAAGGCACGGATATCTGCCTTGTAGCCGAGCGCCTGCTTGTCGCGCACGACCGTGATGCCGTGCTCTGCGAATGCGCGCTCGAGCCGCTCCACCAAGGCCTCGCTCTCGCCGCCCCAGGCATAGGAGACGAAGACCTCGCGCGTCAGCTCGCCGGGCACGGGCGCCCGGCCTGTCGCAGCAGCGGGGACGACGCCAACGATGGTATCGGGTCGGCCTGCCGGGAGCCGAGCGAGGGACGACTCCAGCGCTCTGAAGACCGCTTCGACGTTCTGCCTGTTGCGGCCGAAGTCGAATACCGTCGTGCTCACCTTGCAACTGCTGCGCGCATGGACGGCACCGTCCCGCACCGTGAGCTCGATGTCTTCGCCGAAGGACTTCCAGTTAACGCCTGCACTCGCCTCGATACGTCCTTCGTCCGGCAGTGCACGCTCGATGGTGAAGCCGCAATCCGACAAGGCGGCGCGGCCTCCTTCGAACAGCAGGGCTGTCGCCAGCGCGTAGTGGCGTGTCTCTTCGTGCTTCGCTGCCATGCCGGCCTCCGCTGTGAATGTGCTCGCCGCGGCGCGATCGACGCCGCTCATGTCGTCCTTGTGCAAGCCTTGATGGTGCTGCCGGTCTGGCGCCATGGAAGTTGGGGCACTCCCGAGCGGCAGCGCGCCTCGATTCTAGCCGTTCGGGAGAGACCTGGCGCGTCGTGCTCGCCGCCCGCGTTGCCCTCGCTCAGGCGAGCGTCGCGCGTGCGCTCTTAGCCTGCGGACATGAGCCGCATCACATTCTTGCAACTCAGCATCTTCATCGGCCCTCTCCCTGGAACCAGCGATTCTCCAGACACTCCCTCAGGCCAAGCCGCGCGCGGTGCAGGATCACGAAGCAGTTGTTGCTGGTGATGCCGAGCTCCGCACAGATCTCCGTGGTCTCGAGTTCCAGAAGTTCACGCATCGTGTAGACGCGAGCGATGTGCTCGGGCAGGTTGTTCATGCAGACGTCGAAAACCGTCCAGAACGCCTCCTGTTCGAAAGAGGCCTCCGGGTCCGACCAGGTCGATGGCCGGTCATCGGGGTTCCAGTGGCCGCGCTGCTCGAACAGCGCGTCGAAGTCCTCCAGGCCGGCATCGACCTCTGCGCGCGCAGCGAGGTCGCTTCGGCTGATCTCGCGCGCCGACGCGCGGATGTGATCGACGATCTTGTTGCGCAGGATCGCGAACATCCAGGTCTTGAAGGCCGACCGCCCGGCGAAGCGCTTGGCGCCGGTCATCGCCGCCATCAGCGCCTCCTGCACCATGTCCTCGGCCGCGGCGCTGTCGCGCAGTTGCAGGCGCGCGAAGCGCAGCATGTCGCGCCGGATCGCGGTGATCGAGGCGTCGTCCCAGGGCGGGCTCAGGGCCTGCGCGCTGACCTCGGTCATAGATTGCTCCTGTCTTTTGTCTCCGCAAGAATACCGCGATCGCGAAGACGACAGCTCCGTGCGCAGTTGCAGCAGACCCGCGCACGAGCTGGTGCTCAACGCGCCGCCACCCTGCCGGCTTCCGGGTGCTCGATCGCGCGCCGGACAAGCTCGGCCAGCACGGCCAGCCCGCGCTCGATGCCCGCCTCGTCCGCATGGCTGAAGTTGAGCCGCATGCTGCCGTTCGCGGCTGGCTCGCCGGCATGGAACAGCTCGCCCGGCATGAATGCCACGCCGCGCTCGATCGCTGCTGGCAACAAGGCACGGGTGTCGATCGGCGCCAGCAGGTCGATCCAGAAGAACAGACCGCCAGGCGGCGTCCGCCAACGCGCGAGCTCGCCGAAATGGCGCTGCAGCGCGGCGGCGAAGAAGTCGCGCTTGCGCCGATAGGCGTCCACCACCCGCTGCATGCGCTCTGCGCGGTCGGGCGAGCGCAGTTGCGCCAGCACGACATGCTGGCTGACGCGGTTGCTGTGCAGGTCGGCCGCCTGCTTCAGACGCACCAGCAGCGGCACCAGCGCGGGCGCGGCCACCAGATAGCCCAGGCGCAGGCCGGGTGCCAGCGTCTTGGAGAAGGAGCCCTGGTAGATCCACGGTGCGCGCTCGAGATGAGCGCACACCGGCGTGCGCTCGCAGGCGTCGTAAGCCAGGTCACGATACGGATCGTCCTCGAACAGCGGCACGC
Source organism: Thauera sp. 27 (assembly GCF_000310125.2). Taxonomy (NCBI): domain Bacteria; kingdom Pseudomonadati; phylum Pseudomonadota; class Betaproteobacteria; order Rhodocyclales; family Zoogloeaceae; genus Thauera; species Thauera sp. 27. Next base: position 14,294 of record NZ_AMXB01000006.1, on the reverse strand, counting down.
CCAGGGTGTCGCAGGCGCGGGCGAGCACAGCGCGCTCGGCGGCGTCGTAGCAATGGCCGGTGGGATTCTGGAAACTCGGGATCGCATAGGCCAGCGCGGGCGGCACATCGGCGTCGAGGCCAGCGAGCGCCTGCCGCGGGCGCAGTGGCGCAAAACGGGCTCCGAAGAAGCGGAACACTTGCAGCGCTGCGAGGTAGGTCGGCTCTTCCACCGCCACCGTCGTACCCGGGTCGATGAAGAGCTTTGCCACCAGATCGATGCCCTGCTGCGATCCCGACAGCACGAGCACCTGGTCGGCCGTGCAGCGCAGGCCGATGGCGGCGACCTCGGCCGCGATCTGCTCGCGCAGCGCCGGCTCGCCCTCGCTTGGACCGTACTGCAGCACCTCCCGCAGCAATGGCATGCCCGACAGATCGGGAAAGCTGTCTGCCGACGGCAGGCCGCCCGCGAACGAGATCATGCCGGGACGATCGATGACGGCGAGTATCTCGCGGATCGCAGAGGGTTGGAGGCGATCCACGCGCTCGGAAAGCTTGGGCTGTTGTCGGCTGTTCATGGCTAAGCGTCAATGTTGTTGACCTTTTGCCAAGATAGGCACCTCCGCCTATCATGTCAATATGCTTGACCAATCAACAACCGACGCATTCGACGACAAGGACCCGCGTCGCGCGATCGAGCGCTTCTACTTCGCCTACCGCGCCTTCACTGCGGGCGCCGACCAGTTGCTGGAAGCGCGTGGCCTTGGGCGCGTTCATCACCGCGTGCTCTACTTCATCGGCCGCAATCCCGGGATCTCCGTCGGCGCCCTGATCGACGCCCTGGGTGTCAGCAAGCAGGCCCTCAACGCCCCGCTGCGCGAGCTCGTCGAACGCGACCTGATCCGTGCCGAGCCTGCCGCCGAAGACCGCCGCGTGCGTCAGTTGTCGCTCAGCGCACAAGGCCAGGCGCTCGAAGCCCAGCTCACCGAGATCCAGACCGACCTGCTCGGCCGCGCCTTTGCCGATTGCGGCGGCGAAGCGACCGATGGCTGGCACGCAGTCATGAAGCGACTCGCCGCCAACTGAACGGGCCGGACGGCAAGCACCGGCGCGACATCCCGGCGACGCTCGACGACGCAGCATCCGGCACGGACACCTGAGGTGTTCCCCACTCCTTAAACTGTATAAAATATCAGTCACCCAGGAAGACTGATGATGACTCACGACCAGATGACCCTGTTCGCGGTCCCGACCGCCCCAACCGAGTCGCAGCCCGCGCGTCAGGCACTACCTCGGCGAGCGGTCCGGACACGCTCCGCGCCCGACGATGCGCCCCAGGCTGCGCTGCTGCCCCTGCAACTGATTCCCCACGAGGCCACACCCGCCATGACCGATAACGAGCCCCTGCCCTCCATCGCCCCCGCTCCCGACGACACCCCGGACGCCATCCGCAGCGACCGCCTGTGGCAGCTCGACGGCTGGACCGCCCGCGTGATCAAGAACGAGGACGACGACGGCTGGGCAGTGGAGATGCTCAAGGACGGCGAGGCCGAGCCGGCGCTGGTCGGCCCATGGACCATGGGGCGTGACAAGAAGAACCCCAAGCCGCTCGACCAGACGGCCTTCAACACCCTGGTCAAGACCGCGACCGAAGTGCTGCAGCGCCATGCCCAGCAGGCCCACGCAATGCTGCACAAGTCGCTCACGGTGTTCGCACTTGACGCCCAATGGGACGTTCGCCTCGACATCACGCCGGACGAGTACGAGCCCTTTGCAACCCTGAGCGCGTACGACGAAGCCGGCGATGAAGTCGCCCAGGTACGCGTGGCGCCGGACTTTCGCCTCAACACCACGAGCGCGACGGCCTGGATCGTCAGCGGCTTCGCCCGCCCTGGAGGCCGGGGGCCTTTTGACGACTGAGCCAAGGGCAAGCAGATCGCGCTCGAGAGGGTTGAGGGCATACAGAGAATCATGAACTATGGCGTGATGTCGACACCGGAAGTGGTCATCGACGGTACTGTAGTGCACACCGACAGAGTGCCCGCACGCAGCAAGGTCGAAGGCTGCTTCCGAGCATGCCCGGCTGTGCAGGACTGCCGGGCGAGCGCAACCATTGATGGCGGAAAACGCGGCTGTCGCAGCCTTTCGGCTCATCGTCATCCTTGCAACAGGATTCAACGAAAAGGAGTTCACCATGGAAACCGGTATCCACGCCTTCAGGGACCTATTCGCTCAACTTGGCTTGCCAAACAGTGACGCTGAGATCGCCGATTTCATCCGGGCTCACAGCCCACTGCCCGACTTCGTGAAGTTGGCGGACGCGCCATGCTGGACACAATCGCAGGCGGCCTTTCTGCGCGACGAGTTGGCAGAAGACGCCGACTGGGCCGAGGTCATCGATCAGCTCAGTGCAGCGCTGCGGCGCACTTGAGCGGAAGATTTAGCGGCCGACATGGCGCGCACCAGATGGCCTATCATGCCGCGAACGGCTTGGCCGGAGAGCCCGGGAACGATCGATCATGAGCAACTCGCAGTCACAAGCCCCAAGTCAGGGCCTCGGCAACACCGACGCCGACACTTACACCCCGCCCAGGGTGTGGACCTGGAACAAGCCCAATGGCGGACACTTCGCCAGCATCAACCGTCCGATCGCCGGCGCCACGCATGAGCGCGAGCTGCCGCGCGGCCGGCACCCGCTGCAGCTGTACTCGCTGGCCACGCCCAATGGCGTGAAGGTGACGGTGATGCTCGAGGAACTCCTCGCGCTCGGCCATGCCGGGGCGGAGTACGACGCCTGGCTGATCCGCATCAACGAGGGCGACCAGTTCGGCAGCGGCTTCGTCGGCGTGAATCCGAACTCGAAGATCCCCGCCCTGCTAGACTGCAGCAGCCCGCAGCCGACCCGCGTATTCGAGTCCGGCGCCATCCTGATGTACCTGGCCGAGAAGTTCGGCGCCTTCCTGCCCACCGCGCCGGCACAGCGCGCAGAGTGCCTGTCGTGGCTGTTCTGGCAGGTCGGCAGCGCGCCCTACCTCGGTGGTGGCTTCGGCCATTTCTACGCCTATGCGCCAACCCGTATCGAGTACGCCATCGACCGCTTCTCGATGGAGGTCAAGCGCCAGCTCGACGTGCTCGATCGCCGCCTGGCCGAAAGCCGCTTCGTGGCCGGGGACGACTACACCATCGCCGACATCGCGATCTGGCCCTGGTACGGTGCGATGGCGAAGGGGCTGCTCTACGACGCGGGCGAGTTCCTGCAGGTCGAGGACTACACCCATGTCGTGCGCTGGGCCGATGAGATCGCGCGTCGCCCGGCGGTGCAGCGCGGGCGCATGGTCAACCGCGTCACCGGCCCGCTGGAGCATCAGCTGCACGAGCGCCACGACGCAAGCGACTTCGACACCCGCACCCAGGACAAGCTGCAGGAGGTCTGAATGGCGGACCCGCAAGGGGGCTGAAGCCCCCTTGGCCAGTGTTGCGGACACGACGATTTCAAGCGTACGGGATAGACGATAGAATGGCCGCCCACCCAGTCACGGCCGATCGAGTGCCCGCAATGAACCAACCCGCGCCCCGCCCCAGTACCACGCAGCTGCCGGCCTGGCAGGCCCTTCGGGCCTGCGGCGAGGCCGCGGCCGGGCGCCACATCGCCGATGAATTCGCTGCCGACCCCGGGCGCGCCGAGCGCATGCAGGCCGAGGCCTGCGGCATCTTCCTCGACTATGCCAAGAACCGTGTCGATGCGCCCACCCTGGCCCTGCTTTTCCAGCTCGCACGCGAGGCCGGCGTCGCCGAGCAGCGCGCAGCCATGTTCGGCGGCGAACGCATCAACCGCACCGAGGGGCGCGCGGTGCTGCACGTGGCGCTGCGCATGCCGGCAGGCAGCACGCTGATGGTCGACGGCGACGACGTGGTGGCGGACGTGACCGCGGTGCGCGAACGTGTCCGCCGCTTCAGCACGGCGGTGCGCGAGGGCGGATGGCGCGGCCATGATGGCCGTCGCATCACCGACGTGGTCAACATCGGCATCGGCGGCTCCGACCTCGGTCCGCAGATGGCCTGCGAGGCCCTGCGCGACTTCGCCCACCGCGAGCTGAGGCTGCACTTCATTTCCAACGTCGACGGCATCGCACTCGACCGCCTGCTGGGCACGCTCGATCCAGGCACGACGCTGTTCATCGTCGCCTCCAAGACCTTCACCACCCAGGAAACCCTCACCAACGCCAATGTCGCACGGCGCTGGCTGCTCGGCCATGCGGGCAGCGAAGCGGCCATCGCCCGCCACTTCGTCGCCGTGTCGACCAACACCGAGGCCGTTGCACGCTTCGGCATCGACACTGCCAACATGTTCGGCTTCTGGGACTGGGTGGGCGGGCGCTATTCGATGTGGAGTGCGATTGGCCTGCCGCTCGCGCTGCAGATCGGTGCCGAGCGCTTCGACGAGTTGCTTGCGGGCGCGCACGCAATGGACGTGCACTTCCGCGACGCGCCCTTCGAGCACAACCTGCCCGTCATCCTGGCCTTGCTCGGGATCTGGAATGTCGACTTCCTCGACGCGCCCACCCAGCTCATCGCCCCCTACCACCAGGGCCTGCACCGGCTGCCCGCCTACCTGCAGCAGCTCGACATGGAATCCAACGGCAAGTCGGTGCGATCGGACGGACACGCGGTCGGCTGCCACACCAGCCCGGTGATCTGGGGTGAGACCGGCATCAACGGCCAGCATGCCTACTTCCAGATGCTGCACCAGGGCACGCGCCCGGTGCCGGTGGATTTCATCGGCGTGCTCGAGCACCCCGCCCATCTGCACGCACAACACCGCATCGCTTTCGCCAACATGGTGGCGCAGGCCGAAGCCCTGATGCGTGGCAAGCGCGCAGCCGAGGCCGCCGCAGAGATGCACGCCGCCGGCCTGCCGCAGGAACGCATTGACGCACTGCTGCCGCATCGGGTGTTCGCCGGCAACCGCCCGAGCAACACCCTGCTGCTCGATCGCCTCGACCCTCGCACTCTCGGCGCCCTGATCGCGCTCTACGAACATCGCACCTTCGTGCAAGGCGTGGTGTGGGGAGTCAATCCTTTCGACCAGTGGGGCGTCGAACTGGGCAAGCAGCTCGCCGGGCGAATACTCGAGGACATGGATCGCAGCACCGATATCAACGCCCATGACGCCAGCACGACGGCCTTGATCGACCGCTATCGCCGTGGCGCGCGCGCGACAGACCCCGCCCAACATGCGTGAGGCCCGCGTCCCCACGCTCCTGGTGGTCGATGACGACCTCGTCGCGCAGGCAAGGCTCAAGGCCTATTTCAGCCAGGAAGGCTATCGCGTGCTCGCTGCCGACGACGGCGAAGGCTTCTGGGCTGCGCTCGCGCGCGACGCAGTCGACCTGGTGCTGCTCGACATCAACCTGCCTGGGCAGGACGGCCTGTCGCTTGCCCGAGCGCTGCGTGCACGCGACGCCGGCATCGGCATCATTCTGGTCACCGCGCGCAATGACGACATAGACAAGATCGTGGGCCTCGAGGTGGGTGCCGACGACTACGTGACCAAGCCCTTCAACCCGCGCGAACTGCTGGCGCGGGTGAAGAGCCTGTTGCGGCGCAGTGGTGAACACGCAGCTACAGCCGAGGCCAGCACGCGCCCGCTGTGCTTCGGCGGCTGGACCCTTGATCTCGCAAAGCGCCGCCTCATCGATATCAACGCGAACGAAGTCGCGCTCACCCGGGGTGAGTTCGAGGTACTGGCGCTGCTCGCACGCCACCCCCAGGAGGTACTGAGCCGCGATCGCCTGTCGCGCGCCGTTAGCGGTCGCGACTGGGATCCGCAGGATCGCACCGTGGATGTCCTGATCCGCCGCCTGCGCGGCAAGCTCGATGGCGGAACGGGCGATGACGGTGCCCCCTCGCTGATTGCCACCGTACGCGGCGAGGGCTACCGGCTGGCGGTAGACGTGGTGGCCGGCCCCGCCACCTGAACGCTGGCGCCACGGAAGGACATGCGAACTTCGCGGTGTCGTCACGCTCGAACGAGCCAATGCACTGCACTCGGCCTGCGCTGCGGCGGGCCGCGTCAGGCCTTCTTCACAAATTCCGACTTCAACCACATCGTGCCAATGCCGTCAATCAGCGCCTGCAACAGGACTGAACACCTGCAGCACTTTACTAATCTTCATCCAATGCTGCACGGAGCGCCTGCAGCGTAATTCGGTAGCCCTCCACCAGCTTCTGGACGCGAGTATCGAGTGCTTCGCCACCAGCGTGACACGCCGACTCGAAATTAGCCGCCAGTTCGCCAAGGCGCGCCAACCCCATACTTTGCGCCGCGCCGCGCAACTTGTGTCCCAGACGAGCGCATCCCATGGCGTCGCCCTGCGCTGCCGCTTGCTCGAGTTCAGCCAGCAGGGTGTCGCCCTGGCGCTCGAACACTGCGGCGATGTCGGCAACCACCGCAGTACCCAGGGCCGCCTGCTCGCTGCGCAGGAACGCCAGATCCACCCAAGCCGATACCGCCGCGGTCGGGTCCAGAGCGGACTGCACCTCACTGTCTGCCATCACCACCCGTACAGGAGCAACCGGTGCCGCACCATGGAGCAGTCCGCTCAGCAAACTACGCAACTGCGCCCGCGAGAAGGGCTTCGGCAGAAAGGCGGCGAAGCCCGCCCGCAGCAGGGCTTGCACCTCTTGGGCGGGTACATGGGCAGACATCAGCACCGCTGGCAGGTCACGCGTGGCCGGCGAGCTGCGCAAACGGGCGAGCAGTTCGCGCCCATCGCCATCGGGCAGGTTCATGTCGATGAGCGCGAGCGCAAGCGGCTGGCTCGCCGCGATCTCCAGCGCGTGGTGGATATCGGGCGCGCTCAGCACCTCTTGCCCCAGCGCCTCGAGAAAACGCTCGATCACCATCCGGTTGACCGCGTCGTCCTCCACCACCAGCACGCGCTGACGCGTCGGCAGGGCGTACGGGGTGGATGCGTTGGCGGCTTGCACATTGTCTTCCCCTGCACGCTCGCCCTGCTCCCCCTGCGCGTGCACCTCGTCCACTCCAACCTGACGCTCGAAGTACAGCTCGAAGTGGACCGTCGTGCCCTCGCCCAGTCTGCTCTGCAGGCCGATCTGCCCGCCCATCGCCTCGACCAGACGCTTGCACACCGCCAGTCCAAGCCCGGTGCCGGCATGGTGGCGACCACTGTCGCGCACCTGCACGAAGGGGTCGAACACCTCGCGCTGGCGCTCGGGATCGATGCCGATGCCATGGTCCTGCACCGCAAAGAGCAAGGTGTCCGGACGAGCGCCACAGGTGATGTGCACCGTTACGGCGCCCTCGTCGCTGAACTTGATGGCATTGCCAACCAGGTTGAGCAGGATCTGGCTGAGCTTGCGGCGGTCGCCGTGCAACAGGTCCGGCACGGCGGGTGCGATGTCCGCCACCAATGCGAGCCCGCGTGCCGCTGCGCGCGTGCCCTGTACCGCGAACACATCGTTGACGGTGTCGCGAAGGCTGAAGACGCTACGCTCCACATGCACGCCGCCGGCCTCGATGCGAGCGAAATCGAGCATATCCTCGAGCAGCTCGAGCAACAGCACCGCGGCGGCGCGCATCTGCACCGCATACTGGTGCTGCTCGGGCTGCAACGGACTATCCTCGAGCAGTTCGAGCAGGCCGAGAATGCCCGCCATCGGGGTCCGCAGCTCATGGCTGACCGTGCCGAGGAAGGCTGTCTTGGCGCGGTCGGCACGCTCCGCCGCAGTGCGGGCACTGGCGTGCTCCGCCGTCTCGATTGCCAGCGCGGCATTGCTGCTGCGCAGCTCGGCAGTGCGCTCCGCGACCTGGCGCTCCAGCGCCTGCTGCTGCTCGCGCAAGGCCTCGGCAAGGCGATCGCGCTCGAGGGCATCGTTGCGAAAGTGCACCAGGGCACGAGACAGCGAAGCGATTTCGTCATCGCCGGCGGTGTCGATGACGACGTCGCGCCGGCCCGCGGCCAGCGCCAGGGTCGCCTCCTCCAAAGCCAGCAGGCGGCCGAGCGTGTGGCGACGCAGGACATGGATGATGACGAGCGCCGTGACCAGCAGCAGCGCACCGCCAATGGCACCGAACGCCACCAGGCCGGAGGTGGCACTGCGCTCGGCGGCCAGGCCAGCGGCGGCGAGCAGACGGCCGCCACGGTGAATCAGCTCGCCGGCGAGGGCGTCGAGCTCGGTGGTGAGCTGGCCGATCTCGGCCTGCAGACCCTCGGCGCTGCTGCGCAGCGCGATCTCCTGCCCGCGCAGGGCGAAAGCACCCGCCGGCGCCAACGCAGCCCCCAGGCCTGCATGCAGCATCTCACCCTCGGCCCTGCCCGCTGGGTCGGCGATATCACGCAGGCGCCGCCCGAGCAACACCCGTTCGGCGTCGAAGGCCTGGCGTGCGGCCCGCAGGCGGTCTTCGCCGTCCACCTCATCGAGCCGGTCAAGCAAGCCCCCGAGCGCATGGGCGGCGAGCACGAGCTCGTGCATGCGCTCGAGTGTATCGAGATCCAGATCAAGCAGGCGGTCACGAGCACCCGGCCGCACAGCCTCGATCGCAGCAGAGGACGCCTCCCCGTCCTGCAGCAGCACAGTCAGCGTGGACACGAGCAAGGCCGTAGCGTTGTCGGACTGCGTGCGGGCCAGCGCGTCGAGTGCATCGACCTGGACGCGCAGGCGCTGACCCTCTGCCAGGCTGGCCTCACGCAGCAGCAGGCGCGCACCGACCGTATCGGCCATTGTGCGCAGGCGTTCGGCAAGGCGGCTGGCGGTGGCCATCAGGCGGCTGCGCAACTCGGCCTCGACGTGGGCGGCCGACAGGCTGTCCAGGCGCTCACGCACTAGGGCAAGATCCTTCTCCAGCGCTGCCTGCAGTTGCGCCAGCTCATCCCTCGACTCGACACGCCCCAGGCGCGGCGCCAGCGCCGCCAGGCGGGCGTTGCCGCGCACCGTCTCATGCAGTGCGTCAGCCGCCGGCAAGGTATCGCGTACGATGGCCTGCTGGCTTGCCACCACGCGCTGGAAACTGACCCAGCCCACCACGGCAACCATCACGGTGCCTAGCGCCGCCAGCAGCAGCCCGAGCAGCAGGCGTTCACGCAGGCCGAAGCGGCGTCGGGACGGGGCTTTGACGTAAGATGAGGCGTCCATAGTCAGGGCAAGCGCGGGCGGTGGGGAAGGACGGCAGAAGGTGGCCATCACACGCTCGCGCGCCCGGGCGCTGGAGCACGACCAACCGCCTTACATCATGCGACGAGCAGTAAAGACATGGTTTCATCTTACCGGCACCGGAGCACGGGCAGCATGTCCATGTGCGCACTATGCGCACCGATCCTCGCCGCGCTGCTGTCCCTCGCCCCGGTGCCGGCCGCATCGGCGTCAAACGGCATGGAATGGGCGCTCGAGCGCTGGGAAGGTGATGGCCCAGCCCGCCTGGATATTGGCGCCCCAGAATCCACCCGCGCGCCGCCACAGCTGCCGCGCATCCCTGCATCACGGCCGTGGACCTTGTGTGCGGTGTACCCGCATCTGAAGGACAGCTATTGGCTGGCGGTGAATTACGGCATGGTCGATGAAGCACGCGCGCTCGGGCTGGGCTTGCGAGTGTTGATGGGCAAGGGCTACGAGAATCTCGAAAGCCAGCGCGCGGGCGTTTCGGACTGCATCGCCGACACGCGCACCGATGCGCTGCTGGTCGGCACGGTGAGCTTTGCCGGCCTCAACGACCTGCTCCGCCCTTATGCGGCGCAGCACCCCGTGCTGGGGCTGGTGAATGACATCGATGCCAGCGTGGTGAGCAGCCGGGTGGGCGTGCCCTGGTACCAGCTCGGCTGGCAGATCGGCCGCTGGTTGGCCGAACGCCACCCGGCGGGCAGTGCGGAGGCGACCATGGCCTGGCTCCCCGGGCCGCTCGAAGCGAGTTGGGTCAACTTCGTCGACCGTGGCTTTCGCGCCGCCCTCGACGGCAGCGCGGTGCGCATCGTGGTCGTTAGCGGCGGCGACACGGGGCGCTCCATTCAGCGTCAGCTGATCGAGGCGGTGCTCGACGCTCACCCCCGGCTCGACTATCTGGTGGGCAACGCGCCGATGGCCGAGGCGGCAATTGCCGAACTGCGCCGACGTGGCCGCGAGGACAGCGTCGGCATCATCGCCTCCTACATCACGCCAGGCGTGCACAGCGGCCTCGCACGCGGTCGCATCCGTGTATCGGTAAGCGATTTCCCGGTGCTGCAGGGTCGCCTGGCCGTGCGCCAGGCCCTGCACCTGCTCGAAGGCCGGGCTGTCGCCCCCTACCTGGGCCCCAGGGTTGAACGCCTGGATGCGGATAATCTGGCTCAGTATCCGCTCGACTGGATGCTACCGCCAGCCGGTTTCGTCCCCATCTACGAGGTTATCCCCGTCGAGCCGGAGAAGCCTCGTACGACGACGCCGGCCCGGCCATAGGCCACTACCGGCGTCTCGCAGATGCACGCCCTGGCTGCACACCCGGGCGTGCCATCAGGATCGCGCGCTCAATCGGCGCGCGCGTTCTTGTGCAGGAAGTCCAGCACCAGCTTGCGCTCCTCGTCGGTGAGCCCGGCACGCGGGAACATGCTCTCGGTGATGCCATGCCACTGCTTGACCGTGAAGTCGCCCGGCTCGCGCGGCACGTGACACAGTGTGCAGCGCTCGTAGAACAGCTTCTCGCCCGGCGTCATGCCTGCGGTGGCCGCGGCCTTGGCCTTGGCGGCACGCTCGGTGAGGCTGAAGGCAGCCGCCTCGATGCGACCGGAGGCGTTTTCGACCAGGGGCGGCTCGTAGGCACGGTTCGGCCCCTCGACGTCGGTGCATTTGCGGAAGTAGGCTAGGCAGGTGTTGGCGCTGGTCGCCTGGCTGAGATCGCTCGCCGCCACACTGGTAGTGAGCACGTTGATCGCCCCGCTGTTGCAGCGGCCCTTGCTGTCCTTCGACAACCAGGCGCCTTCGTAGATGCTGATCACACCCTTCATGATGTTGGGCGACACGCGGGCGCCGACGATCAGCGCGCCGCGGTCGTTGTAGACCTCGATCAGGTCGCCGTCCTTGATGCCGCGCTCACGGGCATCCTCCTCGCTGACCAGAGCGAACTCCCGGCCGTCGATGTTGAGGTGCTTGGCGCACTCGGCGTTGGCCATCTGAGAATGCACGCGCATGTAGGGGTGCGGGCTGACCACGTGCACCTGGCCGGGCTTGGCGTTGCCGAGAAACTCCGCGGGCTCGAGATACTTCGGGATCGGCGGACATTCCTCGGTACCGAAGCGGGCAAAGCTCTCGCAGTAGAGTTCAATCTTGCCCGATGCGGTGTGCAGCGGGCTCTTCTGCGGATCGGTGTAGAAGTCACCATGGCGCACCCAGCCGCGTGCGGACTCGGGCACCTCCATCTCGGCGACACCGGCTTCCCAGAACGCCTCGAACGGGATCGTGGCGTCGGTGTTGGCATAGCTGTTCTTGACGATGTCCATCACGGTCAGGCCTTCGGTGAAGCCATACTCGACACCGAAGAGCTCGGCCAGGCGGCGGAAGATCTCGAAGTCGTCCAGGCTCTCGCCGTAGGGCTGGATCACCTGACGCATCGCCCAGATCTTGTCGTTGCTGTAGGTGCCGCCCGTGCTGATGTCGTCGCGCTCGAGGTGGCTGGTGGCCGGCAGCACGATGTCGGCATAGCGCGAGGACGCGCACCACCACGGGTCCTGATTGACCACGGTGTGCACCTTCTTCGCCATCGCCTCGATCAGTTCGTTGGTGTTCTGCTGGTGATGGACGAAGTTGTTGCCGGCGTTGTAGATCATGTGCACATCGGGGTATTCGAAGCGCTGACCGTCGCGGGTATAGGCCTTGCCCGGGTTGAGCAGCATTTCCGAGATGCGCGAGGCCGGGCAGCGCCCCTTGGCCGGGTTGCGCCCCTGCGGAATGCCGACTGCACCGCGCTTGCCCGACACCGGCATGCCGCCACCGCCGTAGTGCCACGAGAAGCCGACGCCTTCGCCCGGCTTGCCGATCTTGCCGGTCATGGCGGCGAAGGCAATGATCGCCCAGTGGCTCATCTCGCCGTGGTGGGCGCGCTGCAGCGACCAGGCACCGGCAAACTCGGTACGCTTGCTGGCGAACAGATCGGCCATCTCGACGATCCTGGTCGCCGGGATGCCGGTGATCTTCTCGGCCCATTCCGGGGTCTTGGGCGGGGTGCCGTCGGCGTCCTTGCCCAGCAGATAGGGCAGGAATTTCTCGAAGCCAACGGTGTATTTGTCCAGGTAGGCCTTGTCGACCTTGCCGGTCGTATACACATGCCAGCACATCGCCAGGAACAACGCGGTATCGGTGTTGGGGATGATCTTCACCCACTCCGCGCGCATGGCCTCATCGGTGGTGGTGCGCTGCGGGTTGATCGACACGAACTTCACGCCGGCGTCGCGGATCGCCTCCCAGCGCGAATACATCTGGTGGTCGGCCACCGTGTATTCGATGCGGTTGTTCTTCCACGGGTCGCAGCCGACCAGCACGAACACCTCGGTGTGGTCGCGGATCACCTCCCACGAGGTCTGCGGCGAATACACCTCCATGTCGCCGATGATGTGAGGCAGGCTGATCTGCGAAGCGCCGCCCGAGTAGTCGCCGGTGGTCACGCTGTGGCCGCCGATGAGACCGAACAGGCGACCTTGCAGCACTTGCGGGCGCAGCACGCCGGCGTGCGACCAGCCGCCATAGGAGGAACTGAAGAGCGCATCGTTGCCGTGCTCTTCGATCGTGCGCAGGCTGGCGTCGGCCACGAGGGCCAGCGCATCTTCCCAGGACACGCGCACGAACGGCTCCTTGCCGCGCAGGTGGGGCTTGGTGTCACCGCGTGGATTGGCGAGGTAGGAGCGACGCACCATCGGGTACTGCACGCGGGTCGGGTGGTAGGTGCGACTGAGTACGCCCTCGAGCAGCATCTGCGTGGGCATGGGGTCGAAATCCTTCAGCGGCTGCACACCGATCAGCACGCCGTTCTTAACCACCGCCTTGAAGGGGCCGTAGTGCGAGGCGTGCGGAATCAGTATGGTGTCCGAACCGAACACCTCGTTGACGCCGAAAAGCTTGAGGCCACCCGTGGCAATGGCGATGGCGGCGGTGGATTTCAGGAAGGCGCGGCGGCTGAGCGACATGACGATTCTCCTCGAGCGGATCTGGTTTGCGTGAGGCCTCGCTTGGCGAGTGCCTTTGCTGAGGATCATCTTCCACACCCACGGTTAACACCGGCCGGAGAATTGCGAATGGACGCTGCGGATGTGTTAATCACATTCACATGGCGGCACACGCCACCACGGCTGGCGGCAGCGGACAGCCCTGCGTTATGCTCGAAGCCACTCCCCCCGGCGCTCCCCGCCAACGATCTCAGAGAACGAGACCATGACCCAACACATCCAGCCCGCGCCCTGCCTCAGTCTGCTCAATGGCGTGCAGATTCCACAGCTTGGACTCGGAACCTGGCCGATGAACGATGCCGAGTGCGCCGTCACCGTGGCCGCCGCGCTGCAGATGGGCTACCGCCATATCGACACCGCCGAGAACTACGAGAACGAGCGTGGCGTCGGCGAAGGCATCCGCAACTCGGGCGTCACGCGCCGCGAGGTGTTCGTTACCACCAAGTTCAATCGCAAGTGGCACAGCGTGGACGGCGCCCGTCAAGCCTGCGAGGCCAGCCTGAAACGCCTCGGGCTGGACTACATCGACCTGCTGCTCGTGCACTGGCCCAACCCTGACCAGGACCGCTACCTCGAAGCTTTCCAGGGCCTCGTGAAGCTGCTCGAGGCTGGTGTCGTGCGTGCAATCGGCACCTCCAACTTCAAGCCCGCCCACCTGCAGCGCCTGTTCGACCTCGGCCTGGTGCCGCACCTCAACCAGATCCAGCTCGACCCCTACCACCTGCGCGACGACCTCGTCGCCCTCCACCGCGAGCGCGGCATCGTCACCGGCGCCTGGCGCCCGCTGGGCTGCGGCAACGCCATGCTGGCCGACCCGGCGATCACCGCGATCGCCGAGCGTCACGGTCGCACGAGCGCGCAGATCGTGCTGCGCTGGCTGGTACAGCAGGGCTTCGTCGCCACGCCGAAATCCTCCAACCCGACCCGCATGGCGCAAAACCTGGCGATCTTCGACTTCGCTCTCAGCGATGACGAGATGGCGGCGCTGGGCAGGCTCGACCGCCCCGACCCCGAGATGTTCGACGCCGATCGCTTCGGGCACTGATCGGTCCGCCCGCCACGGCATACGCTCACGCCTGTGGCGGGGGGGGGGCGGGCGCGGGTCCGAAAA